>CAYFUL010000006.1:37093-41447 GCA_964346375.1 uncultured Peptoniphilaceae bacterium | reverse complement strand
GGTCTTGGAACTCTTGATGCTAGTGAAGCTGCTCTTTGGGGACAAAATAGAGGTTCGGGGAAAAAAGAAGTTCTTAATAGAGTTGCTATTGTTTCTACAGTTGTGTTTATTATTGCATTAATAGCCATGGCTGCAATTTAAGGAGGTTGTAATGAATAATATTTTATTTATAGCCCCAATCGTTGGAGTTATTGCTCTACTTTTTGCTGCATACAAAGCAAGCTTTGTAAGTAAGCAAGATGTAGGCAATGATAGAATGAAGGAAATCGCTTCATATATCCAAGAGGGGGCTATGGCTTTTTTAACTAGAGAATATAAAGCTCTAGTAGTTTTTGTTGTAATTTTGGCAATTGTCCTTGCAATAGGAATTGGAGTTATGACTGCAGTTTGGTTTGTAGTTGGTGCTATTTTTTCAGTTCTTGCAGGTTATGTTGGAATGAGAGTTGCCACTAAGGCTAATGTTAGAACTACCAATGCCGCTCTTACAAGTGGTCTTGCTAAGGCTCTTGATGTTGCTTTTTCTGGTGGTACTGTAATGGGTATGACTGTTGTTGGCCTTGGAATTATTGGTATTTCTATTTCATACCTTGTTACTAAGGACCCTGGAATTGTAACTGGATTCTCCCTTGGTGCTTCTTCTATTGCTCTTTTCGCAAGAGTTGGTGGTGGAATTTACACTAAGGCTGCTGATGTTGGTGCAGACCTTGTTGGTAAGGTTGAGGCTGGTATTCCAGAGGACGACCCTAGAAACCCTGCTGTTATTGCTGATAATGTTGGGGACAATGTTGGGGACGTTGCTGGTATGGGAGCTGACCTTTTTGAGTCCTACGTTGGTGCATTACTTTCTGCTATTACCCTTGGACTTGCTGCTTTTGGCGAAGTTGGTGTTGAATATGCCCTTGCAATTGCAGTGGTTGGTATTATTGCAACTATTGTTGCTGTATTTTTCGTTAAAGGGGATAAGGACCCTCAAAAGTCTTTAAATATGGGAGAGTATATTTCTGCTGCAGTTACTATTATTGTCGCGGCGTTTTTATCTTTTAGATTATTTGGAAATATTAAACCTTTTGTTCCTGTTATTTCAGGTATTGCTGTTGGTCTTATTATTTCTAAATTTACTGAGTACTATACTTCTCCTGATTACGCACCTGTTAAGAGAATTGCTAATGAATCTCAAACTGGAGCTTCTACAAATATTATTGCAGGTCTTTCTGTTGGTATGATGAGTACAGCTGCTCCTATTATAATTATTGCAATTGGTATTATGATTGCATTTATTGGTGGTGGCGGTACATTAAATGCTGCCCACGGAGTTTATGGTATTGCCCTAGCTGCTGTTGGTATGCTTTCTACTACTGCTATGACTATTGCAGTTGATGCTTACGGTCCAATTGCTGATAATGCTGGTGGTATTGCAGAGATGTGTGAACTTCCTGAAGAAGTTAGAGAGATTACTGACTCCCTTGACGCTGTAGGTAATACTACTGCTGCTATTGGTAAGGGATTTGCAATTGGTTCTGCTGCTCTTACTGCTCTTGCACTATTTACTTCATACATTTCAGTTACAGGACTTCCAGGAATTGACATAATTAAACCTGAAGTTATTGCTGCTACATTTATTGGAGGTATGCTTCCATTTGCATTCTCTGCTCTTACTATGAGTGCAGTTGGTAATGCTGCTTCTGCAATGATTGATGAAGTTAGAAGGCAGTTTAGAGAGATTCCAGGAATTATGGAGGGTAATGCTACTCCAGAGTATGCAAAATGCGTAGATATTTCTACTGGCGCGGCTCTAAAGGAAATGGTTATTCCAGGTCTTATTGCCGTAGTTGTTCCTATAGTTATTGGAATACTACTTGGTGCTGAAGCCCTTGGAGGTTTACAAGCTGGTGCCCTTGTTACTGGAGTTCTAATGGCAATATTTATGTCTAATGCCGGTGGAGCATGGGATAACGCTAAGAAGTATATTGAAGGTGGAGTTCATGGTGGTAAAGGTAGCGAGGCTCACAAGGCTGCCGTTACTGGAGATACTGTTGGAGATCCATTTAAGGATACTTCTGGTCCATCTCTAAATATTCTTATTAAGCTTATTACAGTTGTGTCATTAGTTTTTGCACCACTATTTATAAAATTCGGCGGATTATTTATTTAAGATGACTTAGAACTGTCGGTGTTCCGGCAGTTCTTTTTTTATAGAAAAAGAGGGATAATTTGGAAAAATCGAAAAGTTTAAGGAGTTCTCTCCTTCTACTTCTTACTGCAATAATTTGGGGACTTGCCTTTGTGGCTCAATCTAAGGGAATGGAATTTGTAGGTCCTCTTACTTTTTCCTTTAGTAGATGTGTAATAGGGGCAGTTTTTCTATATATACTTATAAAACTCTTTCCAAAGGTCTTTAAAAGACAGGAGGAGTATAGTAAAAGTTCCACAATTATTGGCGGAGTAATCTGTGGTGTAATTCTTGCCTTTGCAATGGGAACTCAACAGATTGGTATTGCAAGTACAACTGTGGGAAAGGCTGGATTTATTACTGCCCTATACATTGTAATTGTGCCAATAATAAATATGTTCTTCGGCTATAAAACCGATACAAAAATTTGGATATGTGTACTATTTGCCCTAGTTGGATTTTATTTAATGAGTATTCACGGAGGATTTTCCATTGGGTACGGAGATTTAATGGTACTAATTTCTGCAATAATCTATTCCATTCACATTATAGTTATTACAAGGTACTCTCCAAAATCTGACGGAGTAGTAATGAGTATGATCCAATTTGCAGTGGCAGGTGTACTATTTTTTATTGCAATGGTATTATTTGAGGACTTTAGGTTTAAAAATGTACTTAGTGCTGCGCTGCCAATACTTTACGCTGGAATACTTTCTACTGGAATTGGATACACTCTACAAATTGTAGCCATGAAGGACATTGACCCAACTATTGGCTCTATGATTCTATCCCTAGAATCTGTATTTGCATTAATTGGTGGAATAATAATCCTAGGGGAGACCATGACTACTAGGGAGAGTATTGGGGCGGCTCTAGTATTTATTGCAAGTTTTGTGGCACAGTTGCCAAGTAGGAAGTCATGAAGAAGTATATACTAGAGGGCCTTTCAAAAGTTGGAGGTATTTCATTTCAAACTCCAGGCCACAAGGATAGGCTTCCAATAGATTTTCAGCCCTTTGATTTTACAGAGACTATTGGTACAGATGAACTTCAAGATCCAAGGGGGATAATTAAAAATTCCCAAGATGAACTTGCAAAAATTTATGGTACAAATTCCACCTACTACTGTGTAAATGGAAGTACAGGTGCGCTGCAAATTGCAATAGCATCTGCCACAGAGAATAATAAAAATATTCTAATAGAGAGATCCTGCCACAAGAGTATTTACTCCGCCTGTATACTAAACGACTTAAATACATTCTACCTTTCAAAAAACTACAATAGTAAATTTTCCATACTAGAGGGAATAAATTTAGGTGAACTTGAAGAAAATCTAAGGAATAATTTAATAGGTACAGTTGTAATTACAAGTCCAAGTTATTTTGGAGAAATACTAGATATAAAAAGTATTTCAGAGATTTGTAAAAATTATGGTGCAACCTTAATTGTAGATGAGGCACATGGAGCCCATTTACCCTTTGTAAATTTAAAGGAGTATAGTGGAATTTATTCTGGGGGAGATTTAGTAATCCATTCTCTCCATAAATCTCTTCCAAGTTTAACTCAAACTGCCCTACTTCATAATGTCTCCTCTAAAATTTCAGACTCTACCATTAGAAAATACTTTAACCTCTATACCACGACGTCGCCTTCATATATGTTTCTTGCCAGTATGGAATGGGCAATAGACTACATGGAAAACTATGGGGAAGAAAAATTTAGAGAGTACTGTAAAAATATGGAGGGACTTAAAAAAAATATTCCCTCATTTTCAATTTACTCCTCTAAAAACTATGACCCACTTAAATTACTGGTCCATAAAGATGGAGTATGTGGTGCTAAGATTGAAGAGGAGTTATTTTTAAAGTATAATATAAGAATAGAGATGAGTAATGAAAAATCGGCTCTACTTTTTGGAAGTGTATTAAATTGTAGAGATGATTTTAAAAGTGTAGAATTTGCTCTAAATAGTTTAAAGGCAGAAAAAGTTATTCTTGATGAAGAATTTTTCATCCCAACGCCTATGGTAAGGATGTCTTTAGGAGATGCCTTTAAGAATAATAGAGTAGTTCTTCCCTTGGAGAAGTCCATTGGAAGAATTTCGGGAGACTTTATCTATGCCTATCCTCCGGGAATTCCAATAGTAGTTCCAGGAGAGGAACTCTCTTTAGAAATTGTAGAGGC
>CAYFUL010000006.1:27405-36981 GCA_964346375.1 uncultured Peptoniphilaceae bacterium | reverse complement strand
TTGAAGGGCCAGACGGCTCAGGAAAGACTACAATTGCAAATTTAGTAGAGGAGTACCTATTAAAAAAATATACTGTACTACGAACTAGAGAGCCGGGGGGAACGGAAATCTCTGAAAAAATTCGCTCTCTTATTTTAGATGTGGAAAATTCCAATATGACAAGTAGAACTGAAGCACTACTCTATGCTGCAAGTCGTGCCCAACATACTGAGGAGAAGATTATTCCTGCACTAAATAAAGGCAGTATAGTTATTTGTGAAAGATATGTACTATCTTCCCTTGTGTACCAGGGAATTGGTAGAGGTATTGGAGTTGAAGAGGTAAAGAATATAAATCTCTTTGCAACAGGTGGACTTGTACCAGATATTACCATAATTTTCGATGTGGAAAATTCTGTTAAGAGAAAGCTTATTGGCGGAGGAGATCGGTTAGAAATTGCAGGAGAGGAATTTCATCGCAGTGTAAATTCTGGATACTCCACTTTAAAAAACGAGTACCCAGGAACTTTTATTGTAGACGCTTCAAAGTCCATTGATGAAGTTTTAAAAAGGGTTATAGATATTATTGAATTACAATTGGGGGAAAAATGAAATTAATCTTATCAATTGTACAAGATGCTGATGCAGATAATCTTGTAGAAAAAATTATGGATAGAGGATATAGGGTTACTATAATGTCCTCTACTGGTGGATTTTTAAAGAGTGGAAATACTACTATGTTCTCTGGAGTAGAGGACGAAGAAGTTGAGGAATATTTAGAAATTGTTAGAAACAACTGTAAGACTAGAGAGGTTACTAGAACTTTTCAAGCTGCAGGAATGCCAGGGCAAGTTTATACGGGACTAATGGCAGTTCCAATACAGGTTAAAGTTGGAGGGGCTACAGTTTTTGTACTAAATCTAGAGGAGTTTAAAAGGTTTTAGGTGATAACATGAAGATGATAATTGCAGTAGTTCAAGATAAATTTGTAGATGGATTAATAGAAAGACTATCAAAGGACGGAATTAGCATTACTAAACTCTCCTCCTCTGGTGGATTTTTTAAAGCTGGAAATACTACCCTACTTCTTGGAGTAGAGGAGGATATGCTAACTAAGGTCTACTCAATTTTTAGACATATTACTAGACCAGAGGACGTTGAAACCAATATGGGCCAGTTTAAAATCTCTGGGGCAAATCTATTTGTAATAGATGTGGAAGAGAGTATGAGAATTTAGTGGAAGGTATTGGAAATAAACTCCTAGTAAGGGAGCTAAATAATTCCCTAGAGGATAAAAATCTATCCCACGCCTACTTATTTTCTGGGCCAAGTGGAGTTGGTAAAAAAACCTTGGCAAAGAGTTTTGCGATGGAACTTCTTGGGGCAGAGGGAGAGAATCATCCAGATTTATACATTCTCCATTCCCAAGGCAGTATAAAAAAAGAGGAAGTGGAATTTTTAATAGAGGAGTCTACAAAAACTCCCCTACTAGGTGGTAGAAAGGTATTTGTAATACCAGACTTTGATACAGTAACGGAACAGGGACAAAATGCCCTTCTTAAAACCCTAGAGGAACCTCCAAAGAATTTTCACTTAATACTTACTACCTCAAATATAGAGATGGTACTTCCAACTATTGTTTCAAGATCTAGGGTATTAAATTTTAAACCCATATCTAACGAGGAAATAGAGGAATTTTTATTAAAAAAAGTTGAGCCATCAAGGGCAAAAATCATATCTAGACTTTCTGGCGGATCTCTAAGTAGAGCAGAGGAACTTCTAGATGAAAATTATATGGACCTTAGAAAAAAGACTTTAAAGATATTTATAAATCTCTTTGACTCCTCAAACTTCTATCCCTTTAAGGTCTATGAATTTTTTGAGGAGAATAAGGACAATATTTTCTTTATACTGGAAGCTGCATACTCCTACTATTCCGATATTATTCGTACAAGGGTAGGACGAGAGATTGTAAATATTGACTATAGAGATGAAATAATCTACGAAAAGATAAAGATTAATAGAACTATTAAAATACTAGAATACATTGAAAATACCATAAGTAGTTTAAAACAAAATGGAAATTTTAGAATGAGTATAGAGCTACTTATGTTAAATATACGGGAGGAATTAGATGAGCGAAGTTGTAGGGGTTAGGTTTAAAACCAATGGTAAGATTTACTATTTCGACCCAGTATCTACAGGAGCATCTATTGGTAATAAAGTTATTACAGAAACTGCAAGGGGACTTGAGTTTGGTACAGTTGTTATAGATAAAAAAGAAATTGATGACGAGAAAATTATTAGTACATTAAAACCTGTAATAAGAATTGCAACAGATGATGACTTAAATAAACATATAGACAATAAAAATAAGGCAAGAGAGGCAATGATTATTTGCGACCAAAAATGTAAAGAACATGGCCTTGATATGAAGCTAATAAATTGCGAGTACACCTTTGATAATTCAAAGCTATTATTCTACTTTATAGCAGAGGGCAGGGTGGATTTTAGAGAGCTTGTAAGGGATTTAGCAGCTATATTTAAAACGAGAATAGAGTTGCGCCAAATTGGAGTTAGAGATGAGGCAAAGGTAGTTGGTGGACTTGGATGTTGCGGCAGAGAATGTTGCTGTTCATCATTTCTATCAGAGTTTACACCAGTGTCTATTAAGATGGCAAAGGACCAAGATCTTTCACTAAAGCCAAGTAAAATTTCAGGTCTATGCGGTAGACTTATGTGCTGTTTAAATTACGAGCAGGAGGGATACTCCTGTATAATAAAGAGAATGCCAAAGTATGGTGAAATTGTAAAAACTCCTGAGGGAGAGGGAACAGTAGTTAGTAAGTACACCATTCAAGAACTTGTAAAGGTAAAGTTCTCTGAGGACAAGGAAGATAGGTACCAGGTATTTGAGCTTTCAGAAATTGAGAGAACCTTTAAAAAAGACCACACCTTCTATGAAGTAAAGTCCAGTTTAAATGAAGAAGAGTCCTCCATGGAGGAATTAAAAAGTTTAGAGCGAGAATAGGAGGGGGGCCGGCAGGCTCCTTTTATTTATGAAAAAATTTACAAATTTTGTCTATAAAATTCTATCGAGGATAAGATATTTTAATAGAGTTCACTTTGGAAATACATCTAATGCTATTTTAAATATGGGAGTACTACTACTTGGAATTGTATTAACCAGTTTTGTCTATCCCTATGTAAAGGACAATTCAAATAGAATAAAAATTCTACTAGGTGTATTTTTTATAAGTCTATTAGTTTTCTACATAGCGAAATATTTTCTCCTTGGAATAATTACTATACTAAGGCGAATTTCAAGAAGGACAATTCTCTCCCTTGTACTAATTCCAATGGGAGTTTATAAATTTTTGGAAAATGGAATGGCGCGGGGAAGGTTAGAGGATTTTCAACAGGTACTTTTAGTGGGATTGGTTAGCCTTGTACTAATAGTCTTTACAAAATCTTTAGTAGGACTTTTAAAGAGAAAGTCAAAAATTCTATACATATCCTTAGTGTTTTCCATTGGGGGAATTTTAGGGGGAGTATACTTTATGTTAATTCCCGGCTTTGTAGAAAATAATGTAGGAAATTTTAAATACACCAGTGGAGATTTACAGGTAGAGTATAGTGATTATAATCTTGGTGAATTTGATTTAAGGGGCTATGTAAATTACAGTGACGACTCTAAAAAATATAGGGAGAAGATTTTGGGAGTGGAGCTTTCTAAGGCGCCTATACGGGGACGAATCTACTATCCAAAGGAGGAAGGAGAGTATCCACTATTTTTAATAGTCCATGGAAACCATGTAGCAACTACTCCCTCATACTTAGGCTATGATTATCTATTGGAACACCTTGCGAAAAATGGGTATATTGCCGCATCAGTAGATGAATCCTTTTTAAACTCCATGTGGGAATTTGGACTTACTTCTGAAAATGATGCAAGGGCAATTTTACTACTTGAAAATATTCGTGCGCTCCTTGAAGAGTATAAAAACATAGACAGTAATAAAATTTATCTTGCAGGACATTCAAGGGGCGGCGAGGCAATTTCCCTTGCATATATTTACAATGGGCTTCAGTTTGACCCAGACAATGGAAATAAATCCCTAGACTATAATTTTAAAATAAAGGGTCTTATTGGAATATCTCCAACATACGGTCAAAATTCTCTACAGGGGAAAAACTATCCCCTAGTTGGAGTGGACTACCTAAGTATACACGGAACTAATGACGCAGATTTAAAGGGCTACGAGGGTTTAAATAGATACCTTAGTGTAAGTACAGAAAATAATTTTAAGGCGAGTATATATATTCACGGGGCAAACCACGGACAATTTAATACCCTTTGGGGAAGCTACGATACAAATTTTCCTGCGACACTTTTTGTAGAGAGAGGGGAACTAATTCCAAGTAATGTACAACAGGATCTATTAAAGGTAAGTGTAGTGGAATTTTTAAAGGCATCGGAGAGCGGGGACTTTTACTTTTTTAAGGACATAGAAAAATACTTTCCCATGGAAATTTACTCAAGGTTTAATCGTGGGGAGTACTTCTACATTAACGACTTTGAGGGGGATTATGATTTAACTAACCCAAGTGTACCTGGGAATATTAATTACAAAATCTCCTCAATTACGGAGAAGCCTATAAAAATTGGAGGAGAGGAAATTGGATCAAATGGTCTATTTATTTCTACAAGTAAGGGAAGCTACTACGAATTAAATTTAAAAGACGACATAGATATACTGGATTACTTTACCTTTGATGTGGGAAATGAAAGTAGGGCAGAGAGTTTAGGATTTGATATAGAATTTATGGACTACTATGGAAATACTTCGAAATTAAATTCAAATGACTATGTTAGAATTACTCCAGCTGTGGATATTACCCTTTCAAAATTTCAAAGGTTTACGAAAAAATTGGACAAGAAGTACGATTTAATTTCTGTAGAAATTCCAAGGGAGGATATTTTTAACGGTAACCCATCAATTGATACCACTCGTATAAAAAGCGTAAAGTTTATATTTAAAGATAGTGGAAGGCTTGTATTTGACAATATTGGTTTTTCAAAAGTCGATTGAATAATTTGACCAAGGGTATAAATCTAAAAGATGGATAAATAAAAAGGAGGAAGAAAATGGAAAAACTAATTGAGAAGATAAATGAGCATATGAACTTTGAACTTGAATCAGCCTATGTATACTTGGGAATGGTAAAGTATTTAGATGAGCAGGATATGGGTGGGTTTTCTCACTTTATGAAAAAACAAGCCCAAGAGGAATTTGAACACTTTGAAAAATTCTACAACTTTCTATTTGAATTAGACGAGATTCCAGTTTTAGAAGGACTTAAAAAACCAGAGCAAGAGTTTAAAAACTTTACTGATGTATTTAAAATTGCACTAGAACACGAAAAAGAAGTTACTAAGAGAATTCACGATCTATACGAGGCAGCAGTTAAGGATAAAAATAGAGATGTACAAAATTTCCTAGAGTGGTTTATTGAAGAACAGAGGGAAGAGGAAAATACATTTAGAGGAATTGTAACTAGACTTGAAAGAATTGGCGAAAGCTGGTCTGGATTATATATCTTCAATAGAGAATTAGGACAGAGATAATTTAAGGCAGACTTTAGAGTTTGCCTTTTTTTTGGGGGAATTATGGAAAGAGCATTAGATAACTACAAAAAAATTTAGCTACATATTTTTTACACTCTTCTTTTTGGCAATAGGGTACTTTGTTGTAAGATTTTATAATTTAGCAGAGGGAATGGCAAGTTTTAAAACCATGGTACTAGATAATCAGGCAGTATTTTTTTCCTTTGTGGGAGCATTATTAATCTACGGTGTAATTAATTCAACTGTCTTTGGAAAGTATCAATTTAACAAGGTGAATTTTGGTCTAAAAAATTTTTTGGCATGTGTAGTAATTGGAGCTTGCTACCTATATTGGCACAGTTTCAAGGAATTTCAAAAGTTATTGCGGCGCTACTAATGCTTGGAGCAGGAATAGTTGCCATTGGAATTGATGGGAAGGGAAATATTTGGAAGTATTTAACCATTACAGCAGTGATTGGAATTTTATACACTATGTTTCTCGATGTGCCATTTATTTTCACAATTCTAATGATTGTATTGTTTTTATTATTTGCAGCCTATCTTGGTCTTATGTTGGATACAAGAGCAAAAAAATTATTTTATGAAAAGTAAAAGTGTAGGGAATTTTTTTAACGCCTTCACCTCGAAAATTGTGTGGGATGGGAATATTATTACAATTACAAAAAAATTATTCTCGTAATTTTTTGATGATTAATAATAAACCTTCGCAATAATAATCATAATATAAAAAATTACATCAAGTAAAAAATATCCAACATAAAAAATAGACGGAAAACTTCCGTCTATTATTCCTCCAATGGAATTAAAACTGCGGCAGCAACATACACCCAAATACTCAATCCACCAAGAAAAATAAGTGCCACAGTAATTAATCTAACTATGCTAGATTCTATTCCAAGGTAGTTTGCAAGTCCTCCACATACTCCTGCAATTATCCTATCGCTTCTGGATCTTCTTAAATTCATTTCTACCACCTCTCATTTCTACACTTCTTATACCCATTAATGATATAATAATTACGGTGATAATTTTGGAAATTCAGGGAATTTTAACAACAATCATATTTGAAAATTCTGAAAATGGATATATTGTTGCCCGTATAGATACAGATGACGGGGAACTTACCATTACAGGAAATACTGGCCCACTTTCAAAGGGAACTACATATAAATTTACAGGGGAGTTGGTCTACCATAGTAGGTATGGGGAGCAGTTTGCCGTTACAAATTATAGTGAAGTTGCACCAAAGGGGAAGTCTGCAATAATTAACTACCTTTCGGGAGGACTTATTCCCCATATTGGTCCATCAATGGCAAATAGAATCTATGAGTATTTTAAAGAGGACTGCCTAGAAATAATTAGAGATAATCCAGATAGACTACTGGAAGTTCATGGAATAGGAAAGGTTAAATTAAAAAGTATTAAAGAAGCGCTAAATTCCCAAAGGGGAGTTCGCGATTTAATACTATTCCTAGACGACTATGACATCTCTGTAAATATGGCTATGAAAATTTACAATACCTATAAGGAAAATTCCATTGAAGTTGTGAAAAAAAATCCCTATAAAATTTCCGATGAGGTACGAGGATTTGGATTTAAAAGCGCCGATAAACTTGCCCTCTCCATGGGAATAGAAAGGGATTCCACAGTTAGAATTCATTCTGCATTTAAGTACGTTTTAGAAGAGGCACTACTTAACGGAGATACCTACCTTCCAGAAAAAGATCTACTAGAAAAAACATATCCCTTAATTGATATAGACATGGAAAAATTAGAGGAAAATCTATTTACATTTGCACTAGATCCAAGTATTTTTATAGAAAAAAAATCAGACGCGAGAATATACTTTAAATACATCTACAAGGCAGAAAATTACGTTGCCGGAATGTTAAAGGACCTTGCAGGAAATTACTATACCCAGTACGAAAAACTTGAGGAAGAAATAAGTGAAGTAGAGGAAAAAATGGGGATAGAATTTGCAGAGAACCAAGTAGAGGCAATAAAGACTGCAATAGAAAATGGAGTATGTGTAATTACAGGAGGCCCTGGTACGGGAAAGACCACTACCCTAATGGGACTTATCCATATGTTTGAGAAGATGGATAAAAAAGTTATGCTCTGTGCCCCATCGGGACGAGCGGCAAAGAGAATGAGTATGGCAACGGGAAGAGCCGCTTCCACAATTCATAAGCTCCTAGAAATATCCTATGTAGATGAAAATCCAGATATACTTGTAGAGGGTGAAAAGTTAAAGACAGATGTACTAATAATAGACGAGATGAGTATGGTGGATTTAAACCTTATGAATAATGTCCTTCATAGAATAGAAAAATCAACTCGCCTAGTATTAGTAGGAGATGCAAACCAACTTCCGTCCATAGGCGCAGGAAATGTACTAGGGGATATAATTGCATCGGGAAGAATTCCAACGGTAAAACTGGATTTAATATTTAGACAGGCGGAAAAATCGGCAATAATAAAAAATGCCCACTATATAAATAAAGGACAGGGCCCAGAATTAAATGGACCCGAAGGGGATTTTTTTATGATCCATGAAAAAAATCAAAGTCGAATTGTAGAAACTGTAGTGGAATTAGTAAAGACAAGGTTGCCTCAATACTATGGAATAGATTCATCAGATATACAGGTACTTACCCCAATGAAAAAATCTCCCATAGGTACTATAAACTTAAATAATGTATTGCAAGAGAGTTTAAATCCTCCAAGGGAAAATATTCCAGAGCTAAAATATCTTGGACAGACCTTTAGAGTAGGGGACAGGGTAATGCAGGTAAGGAATAACTATGAATTAGAGTACACAGTTGGTAAAAATATATATATGGAAAGAGGCAAGGGAGTATTTAACGGCGACCTTGGAGTAATAGAGGAAATAGACATAAAAAATAAAACACTAAAGGTTCTATTTGACGAAGTAAAAAGAGTGGAGTACGAGTCAAAATACCTAGACGAATTACTCCTCTCATATGCAACTACAATTCACAAATCACAAGGCTCAGAATTTCCATTAGTGGTAATACCAATATCATGGGGACCGCCAATGCTCTATACGAGAAATTTAATCTATACGGCGATAACAAGGGCGAAAAAATTGGTGGTACTAGTGGGAGAATATAAATATCTAAAAATAATGATAGACAATGAGGAAGTATCAAAGAGGTATTCCTCATTAAGGGGGAAGCTAAATGATTTTTACCATGTTTAGGGAAAGGTGTAGCAATTGTGGGGGAGAAGTATATAAAAACTATCTATGTAGGGAATGTAATTTAAACTTGGAGAGTTTAAGGACAGAGTTGGATTTAAATATAGAGGGAGTAAAAGTATACGCCGCGTTAAAATACAATGCCTTTACAAAAAAGCTAGTAGGAGATTATAAATTTAGGGATAAGTTACATTTAGAGAAGGTATTTACGGAAATACTACTAGAAATGATATTAGAGAAGCATTTAGAAGAGGCGGATTTAATAACGTGGGTACCCTTGCACAAAAATGACGAGAGAAAAAGGGGATATAACCAGTGTCGGTTAATAGGAGAGAGCATTGGAAAAAAATTAGATATCCCAACGATGGAAGTAGTGGAGAAAAAAATAAAAACGCCTCCTCAAGTAGGACTGCCGGAGCATAAAAGGAAAGAGAATTTAAAGGGAGCCTTTAGACAGGTAGAAAATATTTCGGATAAAAGGGTGCTATTGGTAGAGGATATAGTAACGACGGGATCCACCATTAGGGAAATTGCAGGGGCAATAGATTGTAAAGAGTTAATAGTAATAGCAATAGCCAAGACGGAATAAGATTATAATAAAAAAGTAGGTCGGAAAATTTTCCGACCGTTTTTTGTAATTCATGGTAGGTTGCGTCGAGCCCTCGCCCGACCCGAGGGGAGTGTACATCGGTAATTCGGAATACATAAACATTAAAACACGGACACAACGTAACGGGCGTCTCAGGGAC
>CAYFUL010000006.1:26037-27395 GCA_964346375.1 uncultured Peptoniphilaceae bacterium | reverse complement strand
AAATGTTCTTCAAGAAAAGATTTTTCCATATTAATAAAAAACTCCATAGTTGTATCATCTTTAAATGTTATTAAAAGTTTTTTATTATCTCCATTTGAACCTAATTCTGCTTTTTTAACTACTTGTGGAAATGTATCTGCTATTACTTGAGCAACGTCTCTATTTCTTCCTATAACTGTGTATAATGTAATATTCATTACAACTTCTCCTTAATAAAATATTTTTAGTAAATCACAGTAGGGTGTCGGGCTTGTAATTGTAATGACATCCCCCTTCATTAATAAATAAAGTATTTTTATTACATCTGTAATTTTTTATACTCTAAAAATTTTACTTTAACAACACATCAAACACACTATCCCTCTCTGGCCAAAAACAACTGGCTGGAGAAGTATTCATCTTGTAGAGGCAAGATACAATTTCCGCTCCAACAAGAATTAGTGTGCTCATTAAATAAAGCCAAACTAGCATAACGATAATTCCCCCAAGGGAACCATAGGTAATGGAATACTTCCCAAAATTTTTTACATAGATCCCAAAAAAACCAGTAACCAAAATGGTAGCAAGGGTAGTAAAAATTGCTCCGGGAAGGAGAAATTTTAGCTTTAGTTTAAATCTATTCTCCCCCGCTGCGCTAAACCTATATAGGAGAAGAAAAATTAAACTCATATAGATCATTGGCACAAAAAATCTAAAGGCATTAAATAGAAATCTATAGAGAGAAAAATTAAGCTCCCCAAAAATTCTAAGCCAATTAATAAAATGCTCCCCAAAGACATAGGCAAAAGCAAGGAGAATAATCATAACTATAAGAGCGACAGTAATTATAAGGGCAAAAATTCTCTGGTATAGAAAATTTTTATCCTGAGGAAATCCGTAGGACTCGTTAATTTTTGTGATAAGATGTTTAATTCCTCTAGATGCTGTAAAAAGACCAGCGGCAATGGAAATAATTAGTAGTCCACCGCTACTGGCATTAACTAACTCTGTAATAAGATTTAAAATAATAGCAGAAATATCAGCCGGCAAAAATTCAATCCAATCAAAAATCAAATCGGAATTTAAAATACTAGAGTAGTTAATTAAATTAAGCAGTGCAATTAAAAATGGGAATGCCGATAAAATTAAAAAGTAAGTAAGACTCGCTCCAGAGCTGGTAATATCCTTATTGGAAATTCCCTTTAGTAGTCCGTCAAAAAAAATGACGGGCTTTTTATTTATATGTTTAAGAATAAAATCTTTAATAGTTTTCATAGAATACCCCCGTAACATTATACAATAAGAGAAAACAATATGAAATTAAAAGGGTGTTGGTTGGCATAATATTATTAAATCGTGGTAGAATGTTTTTGGAGGTT
>CAYFUL010000006.1:0-26027 GCA_964346375.1 uncultured Peptoniphilaceae bacterium | reverse complement strand
TTATGAATTATAATATTTTAGTTTGTGATGATGAAAAGGACATTGTGTCTGCAATTACTATATATTTAGAGGCAGAAGGGTATAGAGTTTTTCCTGCCTATAATGGCTACGAGGCTCTTGATATTATTGACAGGGAGGAAATTCACCTTGTACTTTTGGATTTAATGATGCCTGAGTTAGACGGCGTTAGTACCATTATTAAAATTAGGGAAAAATCCAATATGCCCATTATTATTTTAAGTGCCAAGTCTGAAGTTACCGATAAGATTATTGGTCTTAACCTTGGTGCAGACGACTATATTACTAAACCATTTAATGCCATTGAACTTGTTGCAAGGGTTTCTTCTGGTCTAAGACGTTATCTCTCCCTTGGCAGTGGTATTATTGACAAGGATATCTATTCTGTTGGCAGAGTTAAAATAAATGACAGATCTAAAGAGGTCTACGTTGGAGACGAAGTTGTAAATTTAACTCCCTATGAGTATAAAATTCTTCTCTTACTGGTTAAGGAGAAGGGGAAAGTTATTCCCTCTGATGAAATTTATGAGAGGGTTTGGCAAGAGGAGGCACACGATATTAAAAGGGTTATCTCCGTTCACATTTCCCATCTTAGGGATAAGATTGAAATTAATCCGAGAAAGCCTGATATTATTAAGTCGGTTTACGGTATGGGTTACAAGGTTGATGCCTAGTGGATTTTAGCAAAAAGTTATTAGATTTTATTACCAGTGGCGATTATCTTGAGGACATTGTCCTTTGGATTATTATTATTTTTAACTGTGTACTAAGAATTCCAATTGAATTTGTCCTTGCTCTTACTCTTATTTTCTTGGCTTTTTTATTTTTCCGTAAAAAATTCCCACAGATTTTTATTTTAAAATTATTTAAGGCTAGGAAAGAGGATAAACTCTATGGATTTATGGGTGTTTTTAATTTACTTCTTATGCTTCTTATGCCCTCTATTGCAAAAGGCCTTGCTCTTTTTTTCTACCTGCTTTTTATTAAGGGGATATTTTTATTTGAGAAGTACTATATTAGAAATAGAATTTTAACTAGGGCAATAGACGAAGTTAGTATGTATGGTAAGATTTTAAACTATTCTTCCCTTATGACTGATGATATTAAGGAGTATATTGATAAGTTTACTATTATCGAGGAGTATTTTCAGGAAGTATCTATGGAAAAGATGAACTCCGAACTTTTAAAGATGGAACTTATTACCAACATTACCCACGATATTAAAACTCCCCTTACTTCCATTATTAACTATACGGATTTTCTAAGTAGAAAGTCTGTTATGGACGATGAGGCGCGGGAATATATTAAGGTCTTAGGGCGAAATTCCACTAGGCTTAAAAGTCTTATTGTGGATTTAATTGAGGCTTCTAAAACTGCTACTGGCAATGTTAAAGTTGAGAAGGGTTTTATTGAATTTAACGAGTTATTTTTACAGACCTATGGGAATTTCGACGGTCTTTTTCAAGAAAAATCATTGGAGCTTATTTTTAACTCTAGCCATGAAAATATAGTTATCTATTCTGATGGAGAGTTAATTTTCCGTGCTATTGAAAATCTTCTCTCCAATGTTGTTAAGTATGCTAAACCTGATACTAGAGTCTATGCCGACGCTGTTTTATCTAATGATGAACTTAATTTTTGTATTAAAAATCTTTCGGAGAAGAGGCTTAATATTTCCGTTGATGAGTTGCAAAACACCTTTACTAAAAACGACAACTCTCGCAGTACAGAAGGGTCTGGTCTTGGACTCTATATTACTAAAAATCTTGTAGAGATTTTAGGTGGAGATTTTAATATTAAAATAGACGGAGATTATTTCTCCGCCTTTATCACTTTAAAAATCGAATGATTAACTTGTACGAAGTAGCTCTTCAAAAATTCTACATAGTTCGTCGGGGATTCTATAGTTAAATAACTTCCCCCTATTATTTGAAAATAAAAATAGCCATCCTCTCCATGAAAATTCTTTAAAGTATATGTATAGATTTTCGTCTGAATAATCTACTACTCCATTGTATAAATCGTTAAATGCCTTAATAAATTTTGGATCTTCTGCCATTATCCTCTTACTAAATTCAGAGGTAATGGAAGTTTTTAATTCCTCATGTAAAGTGTCTATATTTTTTTCTACGTCTAATTCGTAAGTTCTACATAGCACTTTTAAATAGTCCTCTCCTACATAGGGAAGTATTTCTAGTATATCTCCCTTTGGCTTGGTTTCTATCATTTCCTTTTTAAAGAGGTTTGTAACGTATTCGCTCATATTATTCCTCCTATCCAGTTTATTTTTTATTATTGTTTACTTCCTCATAGTATTTTAACGCTCCCGGATGCACTGGAAGATTTGCCAAGTCCTTTAGAGCGTCCTCTATCTTTACATTTTTTAAACTCTTATTTGTTTCTCCGAGGGTATCTATATTTTCCCAAAAGACCTTGGTAAGTTTATATACTACTCCCTCGTCTATATCACTTCTCGTATAGAGTATCATCTTTATTGCAGTTGTACTTACTGGTTCATCTTGGCTTGGATACGTGCCGGCTGGGATTTCGTAGTAGGCATACCATGGATATTTTTCCTGTAACTTTTCTACAAATGGTCTGTCTAAACTTAGTAGCTTTACCTCAGATGTAGATAGTAGTTCTGTAACAGATGCCGTAGGCGCCCCTGCCATTATCCATAGTCCGTCAAGGGATTTATTTCGTACTAGATCTGTTCCCTCGGATGGGCCAATATAAACTGGGCGAATACTTTCCATGCTTATTCCCACATTTTCTAAATGTAGTAGAGTTTCGTCCACAGTTGTACTTCCCGACGCTCCAGGAGAGAAACGCTTATTTTTTAAATCCTCTATTGAATTTATATCCTTACCTACAACAATTTGGTTTGGGTTGTAGTATAATCCTGCTATTACTCGTAGGTCCTTATTTTCTCGCCCAGAAAACTTTCCCTCGCCCATGTATGACTGGTAAATTATTGAACTTACTCCAAGGGAAACCTCCGCCTCTTTTTTATAGACTAGGTTTAAATTTTCTACCCCACCATTTGAGGACTGACTACTTACAAAAATTTCATCTATATTTTTATTCCATAGATTTGCAAGAGATGCTCCCAGTGGATAGAGAGCTCCCGTTGTATTTGCAGTAGGTAGGTTTATTGGAATTTTATCTGAATTACATCCGCTTAGTAGCAAACAGATTAACAGTATTAATATTTTCATCTTCGATTCTCCAGTAGAATTATTATAAATGGAACTATCCCAACAATATCAGTATACACCCCTGGATGAATTAGTAACATTCCAGAGAGGATAAGGAGTACTCGTTTAAAAGTGGAGATATTTTTCTTATAGTATCCCACAAAACCCATGGAAATAGAAGACACTCCAATACTTGCTGAAATTGTTGCTAAAATCGTTTCACTTGCTGGGGCAATGCCAACCATTAATGCCTCGTTATAGAGGAGGAAAAATGGAATTATAAAGCCAGGGAAGGCAAGTTTAATAGCTTGTATTGCAGTTTTAGTTGGGTTTGAATTTGCAATAGCACTTGCCACAAAGGCACTTATTGCAACGGGAGGAGTTATATTTGAAAGGCAGGCATATATTAAACAGAATATATGTGCCGCCATTTCTCCTGCTCCGACTCTAACCAGTATTGGAATAGTAACGGAGACTAAAATAACATAGGCAGCAACTCCGGGAACTCCCATTCCCAAAATTGTAGACATAATCATTACAAGAATTCCAGTAACAAATAGATTTGTACTTAGACCAGAGTCTACAATTAAGTACCCCATATTTAGTCCAAGGGAAGTTAGAGAAACTGTACCAATAATAATTCCAATGAGTACACATGAAATTCCAACGGTAATTGCAGAACTTGCCCCTTCAGTAATACTAAGGTATAGATTTTTAAGACTCATTCCATCCTTTACAAAAAATCCAAGAACAGTACATAGAATCATTGCCGCAGTTGCACAGTATATTGGAGTGTAACCCTTAATAAGTAGGTATAAAAATACACAAATTGGAATAAGAAGTACGCCACGTTCTTTAAGCTGTATAAAAAAATCAGGTACCTTGTCAGAATCAATCCCCTTTAAATTTTCCTTCTTAGCCTGAAGATGAACGCAGATGTAAATTGAAAGGTAGTATAGCCCAGCGGGAATAATCATTGCAAACATAACTGTCCTATATGGAATGGCTAAAAATTCTGCCATTAAAAATCCAACTGCTCCCATAATAGGAGGACAAAATTGTCCGCCAGTAGATGCGGCGGCTTCAACTGCTGCGGCAAAATCAGAGTCGTATCCATTTTCCTTCATCATTGGAATTGTAATTGAACCAGTAGTAGCAACATTTGCAACTGCAGATCCATTAATCATTCCCATAAATGCAGAGGCAATTACTGCAACCTTCGCCGGTCCACCGGGAGATGATCCTGTAAAGGAGAGGGCAAGATTATTTATAAGGTCTGAAAATCCACTGTACTTTAAAGTCGAACCAAAGAGGACAAATAAAAATATGTATGTGGCACTTACGCCAGTACCTACGCCAAAAATCCCCTGAGATCCCCAGTACATATGGTTTAAAATTCTCGAGATGGAGAATCCATTATGACCAAGGGGATAGGGGAGAAATTTACCAAGGTAGAGGTAGGCAATAAAACATATAATTAGGTAGAAGAGATTTTTTGAAACTCTATAACCTGCAATAAGTACTAGGACAATTGAAATACCCGCTACAACTAAATCCATAGTAGAAGTAAATCCACCCTTATTTACAACGAGGCTATAATTAGTTAAAAAGTAGGTAGTAGTAAAAATACTAAGGGCAAATAAGAATAGGTTGAAAATTTTTTTTGGGGTGGAATTATTTTCGCCGCCTTTTATTAAAAAGGCAAAGGCAATTAAGGCACCAGTATGAAATCCCCTTAGACGAATTGCATCAAGGGGGATAATGGTATTAAAAAGAATTTGTAGCACCGCCCAAAGGCATAGTGCGCCGCCAAGTATATAGTTTTTTTTCTGTAAAAAATTAATATTTTCCATAGGTTCATTATATATTATTGGAGAGAGATATCAATATTGGAATTTTTAAAGGGGTGTGTAATTTATTTTACCGATGTACTTTCTCCTCGGGTCGGGCGAGGCTCGAACCATCTACCAATGGTCGTAATTATAAAAAAAATCGGAGCCGCAACTCCGATTTACTTCTATATTTTACTCAACGTTAACCTCAATTACCCCATAATTCTCATCGTTTCTCTTGTATAATACCTCGATATTTTCTGTCTCTGCATTTAAAAATACGAAGAAATTATGATTTAGTAATTCCATTTGTAACATTGCCTCTTCTCTGTGCATTGGACGAAGGTCAAATTTTTTGTGTTTTATTATCTTTCCCTTTTCCTCCTCATCATCCGTTGGGCTTTCAATTACATCAAATCTTATGGTGTCGTTGTTTTGGTATCTCTTTTTTAGTCTTGTCTTGTATTTTCTTACTTGCCTTTCTAGTACTGCCAGTGCCTTATCTATGGACTGGTACATATCCTCAGAGGACTCCTCTGCTCTTAGTATTGTACCCGGTAAGAAAATCGTAACCTCCACTGTCTGGAGATTCTTTTGAGTGCTAAAAGTTGCTTTTCCTTTAACCCCCTCTGAAAAGTACTTGTCAAGTTTTGAAAATTTTTTCTCTGCTTGATTTTTTAAGCTTTCGGTTAAATTCATATTCTTTCCAATTAATTCTAGTTTCATAGTAACACTCTCCTTTGTATGTTTATACCCAATTGTTATAAAGTATTGCAGTATTTTCATTTTTTAAGTTATTATCTCTTTTAATTGATTTTAATTTGGTTCTTTTATACTATATTATTAGTTAATAAATTACGGGGTGTTTATGAAGAATATTAACTTTAATCATTTTATAGGTATGCGTGGTATTAAAACTGCCATTGCCGTTATTATTGGACTATATATTTCCAAGGCACTTAAATTAAATACGCCAATCTTTACTTCAATTACTGCTATTACTTCCATGCAGCCGAGTATCTCCCAGAGTATTAAGGATTTAAAAATGAGGTCCTTTACCTCTGTCTTTGGAGTTATTCTAGGTACGACCTTTTCTTTAATAAATGTGCCTAGTATTTTTTCTCCAGTTATGGCAGGGCTAGGGATTTTAATTGTAGTATGGGTTTTGGTTTCCATAGATATGAAGTCCATGATTACCCTTTCTTGTATCGTTTTTATGGCTAGCTTTGTTGCTACTACGGATAAACTTGTCTATGGTGTTAATAGAATTTTTGGAACTCTTATTGGAAATATTGTTGGGGTTAGTATTAACTACCTTATTTCCTCTCCAAATGTATATGAGGATTTTTTAAAGGCTCTTTTTGAACTCTATGAACAGATGAGGGATTCCATTATTGGAATTACCTTTTCTGATAAACCATACAACTTAGATGATTACAAGGAAAAGCTATATACTTTAGAGTCTAAGTTTGAAATACTAGAGGCTGAAATTAATGCTCCCTTTGTGGAAAAGTATGGAATTGAAAATCCAAGGGAGTTAGTACATCTCTTTAACGAAATATTAATTCGTCTTGAAATTTTAGAGGAGTACCATACCAATCCTAGGATTGAGTGGAATAATCTTGTAGAGGTTGAGAGAATTTTTAAGATTACTCCTTTTAAACACCCTTCCTACAAACACCATGACGATTTTGAAGTGGTATACAACTACCATTTAAAAATTATTTTGGAATTTGTAAAGGATATTAATAAAATTATTAGGGAAGAAAAAAATCAAAGGATGAAATATGATAGATAAATTAATGGCGATGAAAAAAGTACTTGAGTACTTTGATCTTCAATTGGATATGAATTTTTTAAAAATGCCCAACAAGGATGTTGAGGATACTCTAGTTTCCTCAAGGAAAAAATCCCATATTGCAGGGCATTTTGCCTGTGACGTTGAGGGAAATTATCCCCTTGTTGCAGATCTATTTATTAGATTTTTAGACGAGTCCTCGGAAGGACTATTTAATAGTTTTACCTCTAGCTACTGTTCAATTTATAGGGTAGTTGGTTTTAATAATGGTAAACTACTTCTTAGGGATATTCTCTTAAATTTAGACATTTCTGTAAGAACTAGTGAGGAAGTTGACGAGGAGTATATTTTCGCAAGGCTTGTATTAATTGATGGGGAATTTTACTTTCTACAGAAATTAAATACTATGAGTAGTTCCTTTACTGAAAAATTTTTAGACAGGCTCTACGGATTTTTCAGAGGTACTACTGGCGGTGGGATGTTAGAGTCGGGGGACATTCTATATCTATTAAAGAAAAATCTAATGGATATTTTCTACCTCTATGGAAAGTGTTTAAAGGAGTATGTGGAAAGTGAGATGGAGAGTATTGAAATTGAAAATAAAAAAAATCTCTCCAACGAATTATTTTCCAACGAGTCCATTTTAGAGGACTTTTTAGAATATGAAACTGCCCGTAGGGGTTATGACGAGGACGATATTGGCTACTATCTTAATTTTTTCCACGACTACTACTTTGACGAAGATAGGGATTATTTTAATAACCCTAACTTTAAGGAGCTATATAGATGGGCTTGTGAAGATGGTTTTATTTTAAATGATACTGAATTTATTAATTCAATAAATATTCTAACGGACTTTTACAAATTTATAAACGTTGAGGAAAAGTACAATAGGGAGCTGGAGGATTTAGAGTATGTATCTGAAAATATATTTCTCTACAAAAATATCCTCTGTAATTCCATAGAGGGGTTTTATTTTAACGAGGAGATTTTAGATGTAATCTACGATAATTCTCTAACTGCGGCAAATTCCATAGTAAATGTATTCGAAGAATTTTTACACATTCTGGAGTACAGTACAGTATATATTTCTAAAACAGATGGTAGAATTTTACCATCTATTGCAAGAAGTATTGCAGAGGATTTAAATCTTACCCCTTCTACAAAAGCTAAGGCAACTCAAAAGGACTATCCCCTTATAGAATACTTCTTTAGATTTTTACTAGAGAAGAATCTCTGCGAAATTGGAGAGGATTTAGAGTTAAAGTTAAGCCCAAGAATATACAAGTATTTAAGTCTATTTACCATAGATAAACTTGCCCTTTGGATTTATTCCGTTTACAGATATTCTAAAGAGGACAGTAGGCGAGATGGTCCACTAAAGGATCTAAATAAAATATTCTCTGGAACTCTCGATTATTTTTCCATTAAAAATATTTACAGAGAGTCCACCCAAGTTTTAGAGACTCTATCCTATTTAAAGATTTTTGAAAAGAGAATTGGTCTTGGAAAGGGATACTTTTCCTACAAGGCAGGCTACGATATTTACAAGTTACTAACGGAGAAAAAGAACAGTAGAGTTTTTTACCTAAGTGATTTTACAGGTAATATGTCAACTTAATTACAATTCGAAAATTTTTGTAATATAATAGTAAAACAAATCTTTAAAGACTTATACTATAATTAAATTAGAAAATGGAAAAGGTGGGGTATTTTGAAGGGAAAGTTTTTTAAAATTATTTCACTTTCATTGGTATTAAGCCTTTCTACATTTCAAATAGCATTTGCAAAGAGTTTTTCCGATACTGGTAACCACTGGGCATCTTCTTATATAGAGGGATTAGCTGAGGACGGATATGTTTCTGGGTATGAGGGCAATTTATTTAAGCCTGATAATGAGATAAGTCGTGCGGAATTTTACTCTGTAATAAATAAGATGAGTGAATTGGAAAAGACTTATACTGTTACTTTTTCAGATGTATTAATAGATGACTGGTACTATAACGAAGTGGCAAAGGCGATTAAGGCGGGCTACTTAGTACCTACTACTGGGAACTTAAATCCCAACAAGTCTATTACAAGAGCAGAGGTTGTAAATATTATTGGCTATCTGTATAAATTAAAGCCAAACCAACAGTACGCTCAAAAGTTTTCAGACTTGGGTCAAGTAAATAGAGATACACTTGGATATTTTGGCACATTGGCAAAAGAGGGATTTGTAGAAGGTTATGCTGATGGAAGCTTAAGACCTAATGCACCTATTACTAGGGCAGAGGTGTGTAAGATACTTGGTAGTATAATAGAGGTATATGGATTGCCTTCCCCAAGGGTAGTTGTTGATTCAAAAATAAAATTTGGGGACAGAAATCTATACAACTAAGAGAAGTTTCTTTTTACTAAAAAAAGAAGCTTCTTTTTTTATAACTACACTCCTTTATTAACTGAAATTATATTGATATAATAACAATGGTGATGAAATGAGTACCACTAAGAAAAAGATTATTATCTTCTCTGGAATTATACTTGTACTTCTTGGACTATTTCTTGGAGATAAAATTTCCACAAGAAGGACTATTGTAAAAGTAGGGAAGAGTAAAATAAATACGATTGAAGATTTTTCAATTACCAGTAGATCCATTATCTCCTACGATAGAAATAGGATCTACTTTATGAAAAAGGATGGAGTAGTTTTTAACTCCATCGATAGAAACGCAGATACTGAAAGGATTTTTTTAAGGGATAATTTTGCATTTATCTTTGAAATTGAAACTAAAACCCTTACCCAGTACGATACTGTAGGTGAAATAGTAAGACAGATTCCCATACCAGGGGAACTTTTTAATATAGAGATACAAAATAAAAATATTATAATTCATTTAAAAGATGGGGAAAGAGAATCCATACACTTTTTAAACGCAAACGACAACTTAGTAAAAATATACGAAACCTCAAATAATATCCTTGCCTTTAAAGTAGATGAACCAAATAAAGGCTATATAGTAACAGAACTTACTACAGATGTTTCTGGATACAAGACCTCTATAATTATTAAAGACGGGGAGATAAAAAAATACGATATACTAAGTGAAGTTGGATTTTTTATAGGTCGTACAAAAAATGCAGTCTTTATATGTAGCGATAAGAGTTTATATAGAATAGATTCAGAGGCGATGACCCATGTAAAAATTCCCAATATAGACGATGTACTAATGGACGGTAGAAGTATACATCTCCTTCACGGTGGAATACTTTCAACCTACGATTTAGAATTAAATGAGAAGAATAAAATAGTAGTAGCGGCAAATGTAGAGAGACTTTCAAAGGTAGCTGGAAGTATTTATGCCTTTGGAAATACAGATGTTGCAGGAGAAATTGGAACCTCAACAGAATACTACACAAGACTTCCTGGAGGAAATGACGAGATAAAACTAGGGGGACTTACTGTGGGAACATTAAAAAAGGGAGTAATACACATATATAAAATCGAAAAGACCCGCTCCATGGCAACAGAAGGCCATGTAAAGGATCTTACAAAGGAGGATGAAGTTGAGTCTACAGGAAATTCTAAATAATATCTCCAAATTCTTTATAAATGATAGAGGAGACTTAAATATACTTGGAAAGATTCTTTGGATTCTACTTCTCTATATAGCCTATAAAATAGTATTTAAAATAATAAGCTCCTTAACAGATAAACATTTAAACAACGAAAAAGTTCAACATAGTGAAAATTTTGCAAGGCAAGTTACAGTAACTCGTCTACTTAAAAAAATTATACAAGTTGTGCTTTTAATAATACTAATTACAACTATACTAGATACCTTGGGAGTAAATACCTCGGCAATAATTGGAACTCTTGGAATAGGGTCAGTTGCCCTAGGTATTGGAGCTCAAAGTCTAATGAAGGACTTTATAAATGGATTCTTTATAGTAATAGAGAATCAGTTTTCTGTAGGGGATTTAGTAGAAATTTCAGGTAATGAGGGAATAGTAGAGAGTATTGGTGTACGAGTAACAACCCTTAGGGGATTTGATGGAAACTTATACATTATCCCCAATGGAACTATACAGACAGCAACCAATAAACATAGAGGTTCTCAAAGAGCAAGGGTAGACGTTAGAATAAATAGAGATGTACTACCAGAAGTTGCAACGAAATTAATAGAGGATGCAATTTCACCGATGAAGGAATATGGCGAAATAGTAGATGGACCGCGAATAATGGGTATAACTGAAAATACTATTAACTACTATACAGTTTCCGTAGTGGCATTTAGCACAGCCGGAGAACAATTTAAAACCGAGTATGAAATAAGAAAGAGAATTTTAGAAATAGCAACAGACGAGGATTTAACACCTGCTATAAAAATAAGGAGGTAAAAATGCTTTACTATGAAGTAGGGGATATAGTAACCTTAAAAAAAGAACACGCCTGTGGTAAGAATGAGTGGGAAATACTTAGAAAGGGAGCAGACATTAAGTTAAAGTGTAATGGCTGTGACAGAATGATTTGGATTTCAAGAATGGACTTTGAAAAGCGAATCAGAAAGATTTTGGAAGACGGTAAATTTATTAGTATACTACATCATAAGAAAGTGGAGGAAGAATGAACAATTTAAAAAACTTTGACCCCGAAATTTTTGAGGCCATTAACAGAGAAACAAAGAGACAGAGAGAACACGTAGAGTTAATTGCGTCTGAAAACTTCGTTTCAGAAGCGGTACTAGAGGCAATGGGAACTACTCCTACAAATAAGTATGCAGAGGGCTATCCAGGAAAGAGGTACTATGCAGGTTGTGAGGAAATAGACGTAATAGAAAACCTTGCAATAGATAGACTTAAAGAACTATTTAATGCAGACCATGCAAATGTACAGCCCCACTGTGGAGCAAATGCAAATATTGCAGTATATACAGGATTTTTAAATCCAGGGGATACAATACTTGGAATGAATCTATCAGAAGGGGGACACTTAACCCATGGTTCACCAGTAAACTTTTCAGGAAAGACATATAATTTCGTATCCTATGGAGTAGATGAAAAGACAGAGACAATAGACTATGACAATGTGCACAAAGTAGCAAAAGAAACTTCACCAAAGCTAATTGTAGCAGGAGCAAGTGCATATCCAAGGGAAATAGACTTTGCAAAATTTGGAGAGATTGCAAAGGAAGTAGGAGCTCTACTAATGGTAGATATGGCACATATTGCAGGAATAATTGCAGCAGGAATGCACAATAGTCCAGTACAATATGCAGACTTTGTAACAACAACTACCCATAAGACATTAAGAGGACCAAGGGGCGGAGCAATCCTTTGTAAAGAGGAGCATAAGGCAAAATTAGATAAGGCAGTATTCCCAGGATTCCAAGGAGGCCCACTAGAGCATATAATTGCAGCAAAGGCAGTATGTTTTAAAGAGGCACTTCAACCAGAATACAAGGAATATATTGCACAGGTACTTAAAAATGCACAGGCAATGGGAGACGAGCTTTCAAAGGGTGGAATAAGATTAGTAAGTGGAGGAACAGATAACCACCTTCTACTACTAGATGTAAGAAATCTTGGCTTAACAGGAAAGGAAGCAGAAGCAAGACTATCAAAAGTAAATATTACTACAAATAAAAATACAATACCTCATGACCCAGAATCACCAATGGTAACAAGTGGAGTAAGAATAGGAACACCAGCAGTAACCACAAGGGGAATGAAGGAAGATGATGTAAGAGTAGTAGCAAGACTTATGATAGATGCATTAAAAGAGTCAAGAAGTTATGACGAAGTAAAATCAGATGTAGCAGAAGTATTAAATCACTTCCCACTATATCCAAATTTAAAATAATTCTTTACAAAACTGGCTACAATATATATAATATAAAAGTTAGTAATCCTTGCTAGGTAGTAACCTGGCCGATAGTCCATAGGGAGGTGAAAGAATGAATAAATACGAAGCAATAGTTATGTTTTACCCAGATGTAGAAGATGAAAAGAGAAAAGCTGCTTTCGAAAGACTACAAAATATTCTTGCAAATGGTGGTAATGTAGCTAAAGTAGATGAGTGGGGTATGAGAAAATTAGCCTACGAAATCGAATACTACCAAGAAGCATACTATATACTAGTTGAATTTGAAGCAGAACCTGCAGCAGTAAAGGAATTTGACAGAGTTGCTAAAATACTTGATTCAGTAATGAGAACGATGGTAGTTAGACTTGATAAATAAGGTGATATAATGAACAATGTCCAATTAATCGGAAGACTAACGAGAGATCCTGAACTAAGATATACACAATCTGGAATGGCATATGCAAGATTTACAGTAGCAGTAAACAGACGACTTTCTAGAGAAAAAAGGCAAGAGTTGGAATCAAGAAACCAACCAACAGCTGATTTTATAGGTTGTGTAGCTTGGGGAAGTGTTGCGGAAAATATTTCAAATTATTTTGCAAAGGGTAGAGAAATCGCAATTGACGGAAGAATACAGACAGGTTCTTACGATAAGGAAGATGGAACAAGAGTATTTACTACAGATGTTGTAGTAAACAACTTTTACTTTATAGGTCCATCTCAAAATCAAGGTTCTGGACAGAATTTTAATCAGAGCCAAGGTATGAACAGACCACAGCCGGGTCCTGTAAACTCCGCCTACGGAAATGATAGTGGAAGTAATTCCAATAACGATGAATTTGACGGTTTTTACCCTGTAGATAATAATATTCCATTCTAAGGAGGGTAAAATGCAAAGAAGATTTAGAACAAGAAGAAAAGTTTGTATGTTCTGTCAAGATAAAGAAAAGGAAATTGACTACAAGGATGTTCAAACTCTAAAGAGATTTGTTTCTGATAGAGGAAAGATTCTTCCAAGAAGAATCACTGGAGCTTGTGCTAAGCATCAAAGAAAAGTTACTAAAGAAGTAAAAAGAGCTAGACAAGTTGCACTTCTTCCATACAGCGCAGACTAATAAAGCGTCCCAATTGGGGCGCTTTTTTTTGAAAATTTTAAAAAATTGCCAATTAACTAACTTTTGATTTTTATAAAAAGTCTGTTGATAATTTTTTAGATAGGTGTATTATTTTTTAGACGACCCGAATGAGCCGGTCGTCTTTTTTTGTTTTAAATGAGGTGATTATGCAAGATTTAATTAACGAAGTTATAAAGCTTGATAATTTAACGAAAGAGATGGAAGAAAAAGAGAAAAATAAACTTGAGGAGCAGAAGAAATCCACTTAGGAATTATTAAATAATATGGAGCTTATTTCCCACGAGGATGCAAAAAAACTTGCTCAAGAGGAGTACGACAAAGAGTACTCTTCTGTAATGAAAAAGATTGACCAAATTAAAAGGGAAAATCACATTATGGAAGTTGAACTTGAAAATAACTACAGGAAAATTAATGACTCCCTTGTGGAAAAGGCTCTATCTCTTTTAGATCTAGGTGTGTAATGAGAGCCGTTGATACAAAATCCAGTGCTATCTATAAAAAATATATTAAGCCTAGCTATGAAAGTCTCCTTAGTGCTAAGGATTATAGCGAGGCATTGGAATTGTAGAGGATATTTTTCAGGTGAATTTATCTAGAAATCCCTTTGAGATTAATAATTCTCTCAATAGTAAAATTACTGAGGAACTTTTTAAATTTTCCCACTACTTTTCTGGTAGAGAGAGGATTTTTTACAAGGAGTTACTCAATAGATATATTCTCTTTGATATAAAGAGACTTCTTAGGGCAATTGTAAGAGGAGAAAGGGCGGTTGTAAACCTTGTTGAACTTCCCGGTGATTTTTCTTATGATTTGCCCTCCTTTATGGAATTTTTAAAGTCTATTGGTCTTGGAGAGTATGAGAGAAAAATCTATAGCTACATCCATGAGGATAGGGATAGAATGTTATTTTTTATGGATATGATTTTGGATAGGACTTATTATGAAAATCTAGTTGAACTAGCTAGTGGTCTTAAAAATAAAAAGGAGATTCTATTTCTTCTTGGAGTTCGAATTGATTTAATCAATCTTGGCTTTATAATTGGTGCAAAAAATTACGGTTTAAATGATATTGAGGTGTCCAACCTTCTTATTAGAGGCGGCACTATTTCAAATGGGAGTTTAAGGAACTCCATTACTACAGGGGAGAAATTTAAGTATGAGGAGGTTTTTACTAGGCGTAGTGAGTTTTTAGATGTTAGTCTTAAAAGATATCTCTACGATCTTTACAGTAGTACCTTTAAAAACAAGGAAGGCATTGTAAGGATTGTCGCCCTAGTTGGCCTTATGGAATATGTTTCTAAGGATTATCTTACCCTTCTTGAAGGGAAGAGACTTAACTTTAGAAACTCTACTGTAGTTTCTCTACTTGCAAGGAGGCAGTATGGCAGTTGAGAAGATGAAACTTATAAGTATTGTTGGAGATATTCCCCACTTTGAAGAAATCGTCTATCGAGTTTTAAAAAGTGGAGATTTAGACATGGTGGATGCCATGAGTAAAATCAACTCCAGCAGTGAAATTTATGATCTTTCAGAACATGTTGATATGGCAGTTGATCTTAATAATCTGGTGCCATTTGAGAAGGATTTAGAAGAGGTTGAGGAGCAAAAACTTGCTAAAGAAGTTGCTAAGTACTTTAATATTGGCAAAGTGGATACTTCTCTAATCTCTCAGAAAAAAAGCGACTTTAATTCCCTTTACAAGAGTTGTTCAAATTTTATTGAAAAGGAGAAAAAACTTAAAGAGGAATTTGATCACCTAGAGAAGATTAGAGAAAATCTCTCTGGCTTTGAAAATGCTAATGTGGATTTAGACAGCCTAAAGAATTTAGAGTACTTTAAGGCTCGTTTTGGCAGGCTTGAAAAGGATGCTAGGCTTAAAATTAAGGAGAATTACGACCATATTCTTGCTATGATTTTCCACACTGGTAGTTATAACGACGAAGAGGTATACCTTATTATCTATCCAGCAGAAGTTGAGATGGAAATCTCTAGAATTTTAAATTCCCTTAACTGGATTGATTTAGATGTACTTAGTTTTGTCAATGGTACTCCTAAAAATACTATTTTAGAAATTGAAAATAGGGCAAATGAAATTAAAAAGAGTCTTCAGGATTTAGAGGTTGAAAAGAAAAAGTTCTATAGTGAAAATAGGGACCTTATTGAGGCGACTTTAAGCTATAAATTTTTCCTTGGAAAGTTAGAGGAGACTAAAGAGAAAATTGCAAGGTCTAAGAAGTACTTTGTCATTACTGGTTGGGCTTCTTCTGATGGTACTCTAAATATTAAGAGGGACCTAAAGGACCTTGGTGTTATTATTACTGATAATATTAATACGGAGGGAGCTCCTCCTACTAAGCTAAAAAATAACCCCATTGTAAAACCCTTTGAGACTTTAATTAGAATGTATGGTATTCCAAACTATAATGAAGTGGACCCTACTTCCTTTTTTGCAATTACCTACATGGTTCTTTTTGGTTCTATGTTTGGAGATTTAGGCCAGGGTTTTATCTTCCTTTTGGCAGGATTATTCCTTAGAAAGAATACCTTTGGTCCTCTTCTTGTCCGCTTGGGATTAAGCTCTATGATCTTTGGAGTGCTATATGGCTCTATATTTGGTATAGAGACTATTATCCCCGCCCTTTGGATAAGACCTTTTGAAAATATTAATACAGTATTGCTTATTTCCATTGCCTTTGGTGTTTTTCTACTGGTATGCAGTTATATTTTAAACTTTATTAACGCATACAAGGCTAAGGATTTAGAGGGGGGATTTTTTGGCGAACATGGTTTCTTTGGATTTTTAATTTTTATGGTGCTAATTGTCCTACTTTTAGATATTGCTAATGTTATAAAAATTGTTCCTACTCAGGTGGCAGTTTTAATTTTACTTCTATCGATCGTGGTAATTATTTTTAAAAAGCCTATTATGGGAAAATTAAAAAAAGAAGATGTTACCTACGAGGAGGGTGTAAGTGGTTACTATATTGAAAGCTCCTTTTCCATTATTGAACTTTTAATCTCAACTCTTTCTGGAATAGTTTCCTTTATTAGAGTTGGTGCTTTTGCTATTAACCACGTAGTACTTTTTATGGCCTTTCATACCATGGGTGAGATGATTGGAAATAACCTTGGAAATATTATTATTTTAATACTTGGTAATATTCTTATTATTGGTCTTGAGGGACTAATTGTATTTATCTAAGGTCTTAGACTTGAGTATTATGAATTATTTAGTAGGTACTACCAAGGAAATGGTAGAGATTTTAAAAGTAATAGTTTAAATTAAAGGAGAATTTATGGAATTAATATTAGCGCTAAGCTCTGTAATTGTACTAGGTACAATATATTTTGGAATTACACTTGTAAATAAAAAGGAGTCTACAAGTAAAGATAGACTTTAAAAAACTCTTAGAACTAATTTAATGGCATTTATACCAACTATACTAATGGCATTTATTATTATGGCGCCTAAGGCAGTTAGCGCTGCTACTTCAACTGGTGAAGTCAATGGACTTGGTCTATTAGCTGCTGCACTTTCTACTGGTATGGCAACTATTGGTACTGGATATGCTGTAGGAGGTGTAGGTTCTTCTGCCCTTGGTGCAGCTTCTGAAGATGATTCTATTCTAGGAAAAACTCTTATTTTCGTAGGACTTGCCGAAGGTATTGCAATCTATGGTCTTATTATCTCCATTATGATTTTAGGAAAGATTTAATGAAAAGTATTGCTATAAGTACAGATTTTGAGTTTCTAGTAAATTTAAGTTTTATGGGGATAAAAACTGTTAAGGTAAGTGAAGATGAAATTTGTGCAGAGTTTGAAAGGGATATAGATAAGTATGTGCTTATTATTATCTCTAGCGAGGATGAAAAAATTCTTAAAAAGAATATTGAATCCCATAGACTAAAAAAGGTCCTCCATGGTTCTAACTCTGCCAGCAAGGGGAGAAGTATATGGTACTAATTGAAAATAAACTAGAATTATTTCATAGAGTAGTGTATTCAAGTAGGCTAAAAAAATATGAGAGAGAATTTTCTGAATGGGAAAAGGAAAAGAAAAACCTTGAAGAAAATAGAAAGAAGGACCTTGAGGAAGAGACTAAGAGAATTGTAGACCGTAGAAAAAAATTAGCTAAAACTCTTTCCAACGAGGAACTTAAAAAAGCCCAAGAGGAGAGAAGAATTCTCCAACTAAAAAAGATGGGAGAGTTTGAGGACGATCTTATTCTAGAGGTTAGAAAACGAGTAATTGAATTTACCAAGACTGATGAGTATGTGGATAAATTATTTAAGGGAATTAAAGTTACCCTATCCCATTTAGAGCCAGGTAGTTATATTATTGGCCTTACTAAAAATGATGGGGATAAGTATTTTAACAGGGTACAGGAACTTGCAAAGGACTACTCTATAAATTTAGATTTAAGAGTTGAGCCAGATGAAATAATTGGGGGACATACTCTAAGCGATGGAAATAAGTACACTTTAAATAAAGACCTACAAAATATTATTGAAGATAAAAGGTACGAAATAGGCAAACTCCTCTACGACAATTTAAGAGGTGAAAGATGACAAAGATTGTATCTATAAATGGTCACGTTATTAAGGCATACCCAGCTACGGATTTATGATGAGAGAAATGGTACAAGTTGGAAATAGTAAATTAATTGGGGAAGTCATTGCAATTGATGAGGATACACTAACTATTCAAGTATACGAGGAGACAGAAGGTCTTAAACGTGACGAGGAGATTATTCCAACGGGACATCCCCTTTCTGTAAGGCTTGGACCTGGACTACTTTCTCAAATGTTTGATGGAATCGAAAGGCCTTTAAATAGTATTAGAGACAGTTACGGTACCTTTATACCTGAAGGTATTGGTATGAGAAACTTAGATGAGGAAAAGCTATGGCACTTTACTCCAATTTTAAAGGTGGGAGATACTTTAATTGGTGGTGAAATTTTAGGAACTGTAAAGGAAACTGAAATTATTACCCATAGAATTTTAGTACCTCCAAATGTATCGGGAGACCTTGTAGAGTTAGTGGAAGAAGGAGACTACAATATTGTAGAAACCATTGGAAAAGTTCGTAGTGAAAATGGAATAGTAGATCTTTCTCTAAGCCACTATTGGCCAGTAAGAACTCCAAGACCTGTAAGGGAATATAGACAGGTAAGTGAACTTCTTAAAACTGGACAAAGGGTACTTGATGTATTCTTTCCCATTGCAAAGGGTGGTACAGTTGCAATTCCCGGTTCCTTTGGAACGGGTAAAACCATGACTCAACACCAAATTGCAAAGTACTGTGATGCAGATATTATTGTATATATTGGCTGTGGAGAACGTGGTAATGAAATGACAGAGGTATTGGAGGATTTTCCAAAGTTAATTGACCCGTATAGTAAAAAACCACTTATGGATAGGACGATTTTAATTGCCAATACTTCAAATATGCCAGTAGCTGCTCGTGAAGCATCTATCTATACGGGGATTACCATTGCAGAATACTATAGAGACCAGGGGTATGACGTTGCTATGATGGCAGACTCTACTTCTCGCTGGGCTGAGGCACTTCGTGAAATTGCAGCAAGACTTGAAACCATGCCTGCAGAGGAAGGATACCCTCCCTATCTTGCAAGTAGAATTGCGTCCTTTTATGAGAGATGTGGAACTGTTACTACCTTTGGAGGAGATGAGGGTTCTGTAACTACTATTGGAGCAGTTTCACCTGCTGGGGGAGATTTTTCAGAGTCAGTTACAGAAAATACTAAGCGTTTTGTAAATACATTCCTAGCCCTTGATAAGGACCTTGCCTATTCAAGACACTATCCTGCTATTCATTGGCTCCATTCCTATTCAGGATATGTAAGTTCCCTTGGAACATACTACGAAAGTGTAGTAGATGGAGATTTACTTGGAATTAGGGAGAAATTCTTAAAGCTGTTAAATGAAGAGGATAGACTAAGGGAAATTGTAATGCTAGTTGGAGAGGATGTACTTCCCGACGAGGAGAGACTAGTTCTTGAAGCTGCTAAGCTAATTAAAATTGGCTTTCTTCAACAGAACGCCTTTCATAAAATTGATACCTTTGTGCCCCTTGAAAAGCAATTTGAAATGCTAAGGAGTATTGATACATTTTACGAGGAGGCAAAGAGTTTAATAGAGATGGGAGTTTCCATAAACGAGGTTAAAAATGAGGACCTTATTATTAGACTTAACAATATGAAGTACGACATAGGTAACGAAGATCTATCTCCCTTTGTAACTTTAAATAACGACATAAAAAACTACTTTAGAGATTTAAGGGTTAAATATGGTGCTAGCAAATGAAAAAAGAATATTTATTAATAGATAAAATCGAAGGCTCTTTTATAACTCTAAATAATCTTCATCACGTTAGCTTTGGAGAAGTTGTAGAGTTGGAAATTGATGGAGAATTTGCCCTAGGTAGAGTTACAAAAATTGAGGAAAAAAGTGCAGAGATACAGATTTTTAAGGAGACTACTGGAATTTCAACTACCAATACCAAGGTTGTTTTTAAGGGGAGACCATTTGAAATACCCCTTTCTAAGGATATACTAGGTAGAGTTTTTAATGGCATTGGAGATCCAATTGACAAGGGTGTACAAATCTACGCCGATAAATTTTACAATGTAAATGGTAGACCTATGAACCCTGTCTCTAGAAAGTACCCAAGAAATTTTATTGAAACTGGAATTCGTGCAATAGATTCCCAGATGACTCTAATTAGAGGACAAAAACTTCCAATATTTTCAGGCTCAGGTCTTCCTCATAATGAACTTGCTGCATAAATTGTAAGACAGGCTGGAGCAAGTGGAGATAATTTTGCAGTAGTATTTTGTACCATGGGTGTAAAGCGAGAAGTTGCAGATTACTTTTTAAATAGCTTTATTGCCTCTGGAGTAATGGATAGAGTTGTAATCTATCTGAATAAGGCAGACGACTCCATTATGGAAAGGGTAGTAGCTCCAAAATGTGCCATGACTGCGGAAGAATACTTGGCATTTGAAGAAAACTATGAAGTCCTTGTAGTAATGACAGATATGACTAGCTACGGAGAAGCCCTAAGGGAAATATCTTCTCTTAGAGGAGAAGTTCCTTCAAGAAAGGGATACCCAGGTTATCTCTACTCTGACCTTGCAAGTATTTATGAAAGGGCGGGAATGGTAAAGGATGGAGCAGGTTCTATAACTTTAATTCCAATACTAACTATGTCATCAGACGATATAACCCATCCTATTCCAGACTTAACTGGATTTATTACAGAGGGTCAAATTGTACTAAGTAGGGATTTACACCAGGACAATATCTATCCACCAATAGATATACTTCCATCTCTATCAAGACTTATGAAAGACGGTATAGGAAGGGAATATACTAGGGAAGACCATCCCGATGTATCGAGCCAATTATTTAGTCTATATTCAAAAGTTGTAGAGTTAAAATCACTTGCGCAGATTATTGGAGAAGATGAGCTATCTGAAAATGACAAGATACTACTTGAATTTAGAAAGAGATTTGAAAATGAATTTATTAACCAAGAGCAAGGGGGATATTCCTCCATTGAAGATACTTTAAATAAGGCATGGGAACTTTTAAGAATGCTTCCAGAGAGTGAACTTGAGAGAATTGATTCTAATATTAAGAAAAAGTACAGGTGAATATGAAAGTACAAGCTACTAAGGCAAGTCTTATGAGATTAAAGAGTTTACTCTCCTTTGCAAAAAAAGGCTACAACCTAATGGATAAAAAAAGACTTGTATTAAATAAGGAGTATCTTGAAGTAGAGAGAAATGCAAAGAAATTAAGAGAGGAACTTAATTCTGAACTAAAGGCAAGTTACGAAGCCCTTGAAGTTGCATCTATGACTATGAGTTGGCAAGAGATACTTGATCTTTCAAAGGCAATGCCCCAAGAGGAGGAATTTTTACTTCTGTACTGTTCTGTAATGGGAGTATAGGTAACGGAGATAAAGGTACCAGAGCAACAGAGTATGGCAAATTTTGGAATATATGAAACCTCCTTTGCCTTCGGCAATTTTTATCTAAGGGTAAAGGATTTAAGGGAGAAGATTTACAAACTTGCCGAACTTGAAAATTCAACTTATCGACTAAGACGAGAGATGATTACAACCCAAAAGAGGGCAAATGCACTGGAAAAAATTCAGATTCCAAAGTATGAAAGTGCAATAAAAAAAATTGAAAATATACTAGAGGAAAAACAGAGAGAGGAATTTTTTAGACTTAAAAAATTAAAAAAATAGATTCTAATCCCTTCCGTAAATAATTCGGAAGGGATTTTTTATTTGCCAAATTTGTTTAATTTCTACCATTCTTCCAATTAATATGTTATTCTTAAAAAGAAAGGAGTTGTATATGAAAGTAACAATTTGTATGGGAGCAAAGTGTACGTTAATGGGTGCTGATGCAATTTATGATGCAGTGGAATATTTAAAAGACAATTTAGACGAACTTGATATTGAAACTAAACCGGTAAGTCAAGTTGAAGTTGAGTTTGCACATTGTTTAGAGTACTGCAAAAAAATACATAAGGAAGAAGTTGCGCCAGTAGTAGTTATTGATGACGAGGTAATTTTAAGGGCAACTGCTCAAGAAGTTAGCGAGAAAATTGTAGATAGACTGGCAGTATAGGGGAAAAAAGAAGAAAGATGAAAGAAATATACGGTACTTTAGTTGATATTCGCAGAAAGGTTTTTGCGGAAATTGCAAGGATTGCATATAATGACCTTGATATTTCTGAGTTAGAGGATTCTAGCTATAGAATTATTCCAGGGGAAGTTGCAAAGTATAGGGAGAGTATTTTTCGCGAAAGGGCTATAGTTGAAGAGAGACTTCGCCTTGCAATGGGTATGGACGTTAGAGAAATAGGGGTATTTAAAAAAATTACCGATGGATTTGACAAGGTGGATATTGATACAAATGCCTATGAAAAACCTCTAATAAACGTAATAAAATTTGCCTGCCAAGCTTGTCCAACTAAGTCATACGTTGTAACAGATAATTGTAGAAAGTGTTTAGCCCATCCATGTATTCAGGTATGTCCAGTAAATGCCGTTTCCATGGGCAAGGATAGAACTATTATTGACAATGAAAAATGTATAAGATGTGGAAGATGTAAAGAGGCATGTCCATATAGTGCCATAGTAAAATACGATAGACCTTGCGCGGCAGTATGTGGAGTAAATGCAATTGGATCAGACGCCTACGACAGAGCTGAAATTGACCAGGATAAGTGTGTAGCATGTGGAAGATGTATTCAGGATTGTCCTTTTGGTGCAATTTCTGATAAGACTCAAATCTACCAGGTTATTAAGTCTATAAAATCTGGTAAGAAGGTTTATGCAGCAATAGCCCCTTCATTTGTAGGGCAGTTTGGTGCAAATACTAGTGGCTCACAAGTTGCAGAGGCTATAAGGAGACTTGGCTTTACAGAAGTAGTAGAGGTTGCCCTTGGAGCAGATATTACTACTCTACACGAAGCAAAGGAATTTATGGAGAAAGTTCCAAATGAAATTCCATTTATGGGAACTAGCTGTTGTTTTTCATGGTCACTAATGATAAAAAATCAATTCCCAGAAATATATGAACAGGTTTCAGACTCTGGTTCGCCAATGAGGTACACTGCAAACCATATTAAGGAAATGGACAAAGACGCAATAGTAGTATTTATTGGACCATGTACTTCTAAAAAATTAGAGGCGCTAGAGACGAAAGTACAAAGTGATGTAGACTTTGTAATTACCTTTGAGGAATTAATGGGAATGTTCGTTGCAAAAAATATTGAGCCTTCTCAAATAGAAGTGGACTATACAGACGACGACGCATCTGCTCTTGGTAGAGGTTATCCAATTGCAGGAGGAGTTGCAGAATCTGTAAAGCGGGTTGCTCAAAAATTAGATCCAACTAGAGAGATTAACATTAAGGGTGCAAATTCCCTTGAGGAATGTATTAAGATGTTAAAAATTGCAAAGGCTGGAAAATTAGACGGATACCTACTAGAGGGAATGGCATGTCCGGGAGGATGTATTGCAGGAGTTGGAACTCTAACTAGTGTAAATCGTGTTAAGAAACAAGTTGAGGAGTATATGAAGAATTCTGAGTATGAAACTCCTTTTGAGAATAAGAAGATAGAAAAACAAAAGACAGAAATGGAAATCGAACTTTAATAAGTAGCTTTGGCTACTTATTTTTTTGCACTAAATTTAAAATCTCTATCCTATTTATAAAATATTTTCTAAAATTCATTGACGACTGTGTATATTGAACATATACTATATATACAGTTGGTGAAAATATGGAAATAATTATTTCAAATTCAGATAAGACTCCCATCTACGAACAGATTATTTTACAAGTTAAAAGACAAATTGTAGAGGGAAAATTAAAAAGTGGAGATCCCCTAACAAGTATGCGCAATTTGGCGAAGGATTTACGTATCTCCCTTATTACTACAAAAAGAGCATATAACGAATTAGAGGCAATGGGTTTTATTAATACCATTCAGGGGAAAGGTACCTTTGTTTCTGGCGTAAGCGATTCCTTTTTAAGGGAAGAGACCTTAACTAAAATTGAGGAGCATTTAAGAGCTGCTCTAGACCTTTCGAAGGCAATTGACCTAAGCCTTGATGATGTTATAGAAATTTTGGAAGTCTACTATAGAGGTGAATAATGAGGGCGCTAGTTGTAAACAATTTAAACAAAAATTACCCAGGTTTTTCTCTAAAGGACATAAATTTTTCTCTAGATAGGGGAAATATTTTAGGCATTATTGGAGAAAATGGATCGGGAAAAACTACTCTATTAAAATGCATATTAGACATTGTAAAATTCCACGGGGAAATTCTATTTGAAGAAGAAAAAATTAACTCTAAGATAAAAAATAATTTTGGAGTATATCTTGATAATGGATTTTTAAATGCAAATCTAACTCCAATTCAAGTTAACTCCATTTTAAAGGATGCATATAGTACTTGGGACGAGGAGGAGTATTTTAGAATACTGGATAAATTTAATATTCCAAGAGATAAAAAGATCAATAAATTTTCAAAGGGAATGGCTGTAAGGGTAAAACTTGCTACTTGTTTTTGCCACAATGCAAAGCTGTTAATTTTAGACGAGCCTACTGCAGGACTTGACCCAGTTGCAAATGATGAAGTACTAGAGATGATTTTCGAATACACTAGAGACGAAAATCATACAGTTTTTATTTCCTCCCATATTACATCAGACCTTGAAGAACTTGCCGATGAAATACTCTATATTGACAATGGAGAGTTAATTTTTAAAAGGAGTATGGAAAATATTGGAGAGGAATTTGCAATAGGTCGTGCTACTGAGGAGGACTTTAATAAAATAGATAGGGCATTTATTAAAAAGTACATTAAAGAATCCTACGGATATGAATTTTTAATTGTGGCACTTGAAAAATTTAAGAAGGAATACCCCAATATTGTAGTAGAAGATATTGACCTTAAAAAGTTAATGGTAATGTATAAAAAGGGGGTAGACAGATGAAGGTAGCTTTAAAACACGATTTGCTCTCCAGTTCTCAAATTAAATTTTTTGCAATATTTTTATTTGTACTAGGTCTTATTCTATTTACAGATTTGAAAGATTCATCTTCAATAGTGGTAATACTAATGTATTCAATTTTAAATCTTCAGCTTAATGTAAATCAAATGAGTAAGGATGTACTTGGATATATGTTTGCAATAGGAATTAGACCAGTAGATGTAGTGAATGCTAAGTATTTAAAGGACATTGTGCTTTTGATAGTATTAATTGCGACTGCGGGAATAAGGTATGCCATGGGAGGAACTGATGTAAATAACCTATATGTAATACTATCAGTCTTACCATTTATGCACTTTATATTTTCCGTTTATGGAATGATTTCCATTAAGTATGGATATGCCACTGCAACTATTGGACTGATGATCCTTTGTTATGGACCAATGCTTATTATAAAATTTTTTGGAATAAAATTATCTATGCCAAGTATAGAAAGTATTAGTATAAAAACCTTGGTAATAATAGGAGTAGCAGTATATGTACTACTAGAAATAATGGTATATATACTCTCCATAAAAATTTACGCAAAAGAAGAATATTAAAAAATAAAATATCCATTAAATATTTTCGAAGATAAAAATTTTTATAATT
>CAYFUL010000005.1:34447-43219 GCA_964346375.1 uncultured Peptoniphilaceae bacterium | reverse complement strand
CCCTCTCGCTCACTAAATGAAAATTTTCTCGGCAAAGGCTAAAAATTCCAAACTCATCCTACGGACTCAAACATGGAATTTTTTTAACGCCTTTACCTCGAAAATAGTGTGAGACGAGAATATTATTACTATTATGAAAATAGTTTTCTCCAAAAATCTATAATGATATATTTTATAAATTAAAATCGTAACTTATGGTAGGGTCTGAAGCCCGCAAAACTACATCTGTGTTTTATTACCTACCTATTCTAAATTGCAAATGCACTATCTTCGACAGTTTGTATTTTAAAAAGTAGGCGCGTTTTGAAATTTAACACCTATTTCATCAACGTTATAAGCCGCAAATTTTTGCGGCTATTTTTATACGTTAAATTTAAATAGTACGACGTCTCCGTCTTGCATTACATATTCCTTACCCTCAGAGCGGATTAATCCCTTTTCTCTTGCCTTTGCCATACTGCCTGCTTCAACTAAATCCTCGTAGGAAATTGTATCAGCCTTTATAAATCCTCTCTCCATATCTGAGTGAATTTTTCCAGCAGCTTCTGGAGCCTTTGCTCCCTTTCTAATTGTCCAAGCTCTAGTTTCCATCTCTCCAGTAGTTAAGTAAGAAATTAAGCCTAGTAGTGAATAGCTAGATCTAATTAATTTATCCAGTCCAGAATTTTCCAGTCCTAATTCCTCAAGAAATAGTTCCTTTTCATCATCTTCAAGAGTTGCAATTTGTGATTCAATTTCTGCAGATACTACAACTATTTCGTCCTCTAGTTCGTTTACAGATTCCCTTAATCTCTGTACGTATTGGTTGTTCTCACCATTGTCTGCGATTTCATCTTCGCTTACATTTGCAACATAGATTACTGGTTTAGAGCTAAGTAGGGCATAGTTTTTTATTATCTTTTCATCTTCCTCGTTAAACTCTAAAATTCTCGCAGGTTGACCCTTCGATAGAGTGTCTAGTAATTTTTTTAATAGGTCCACTTCACCTTGTAAAGATTTATTTGCCTTAGCCTGTTTTTCAGTTTTTTGAAGAATTTTTTCAATCTGTTCCATATCTGAAAATATAAGTTCTAGATTTATATTTTCTATATCCCTAATTGGGTCAACTGAACCGTCTACGTGAATTACATTTTCGTCGTCAAAACACCTTACAACGTGAACTATTGCATCTACTTCTCTAATATTTGCAAGAAATTTGTTTCCAAGTCCTTCTCCCTTACTTGCACCCTTTACTAGTCCTGCAATATCAAAAAATTGTACAGTAGCAGGTACTATTTTTTCAGAGTGACTTAATTCAGATAGGACATTTAATCTATTGTCAGGAACATTTACTATTCCAACATTAGGCTCAATAGTAGCAAAGGGATAATTTGCAGCTTCAACTCCCGCGCTAGTAAGAGCATTAAATAAAGTAGACTTACCAACGTTGGGAAGTCCTACAATTCCAAGTTTCATATATTCCTCCTTTTAATAAAGACAGTATAACATATTTTTTACTCATTATAAATTTAAGAGTGATTAATTCCCTTTAGTTGTATTTATCCATTCATTTATTATATAATGGTCTATATTATGGAGAATGAGGTGAATTATGAGCGCCATAGTTGTTAATGATTTAAATAAAAAGATTGGTGGAGTACCTGTTTTTACAAATTTTAATTTAGAAGTTGAAGAAGGTGAATTCTTCGCTATTTTAGCTGGAGAGGGAAAGGGAAAGAGTACTCTCTGTAAAATTCTATTTAACTTTTTAAAACCAGGTAAGGGAAAATGTCGGATTTTTGGATTAGATGTAGTAAAAGACGCAAAGGATATTAGAGAAATTGCTTCTGTTGTTCACGAGGATTTTCTGTTAAATGAAAATATTAGGGGAGTTAATCTTCTTAGAAGAACATTAAAGATGCACAATATACAAAATACAGACGAAATGGAGTCACTAATCGACTACTTTGGAATAAATCCTAAGCAGAATATTATGGATATGTCCTTTAGAGATAGAAAGCTCCTTTCAATTATCAATGCATTAATTGTAAAGCCACGATTAGTAGTTATGGATCAACCTTCAAAGGATTTAGACCCTGAAACTGTAAATCGACTATTTAGTTACTTAAAAAATAGAAAAGACGATATGCTTACACTACTACTTCTTACAGATTCTCTAGCAGAAACTCAGCTATACTGTGATAGAGCAGGTTATCTTCACGACGGTAAAATTATGGAAATCGAGTACCTAAAGGACAGAATTTCCAACGATAAGATAGTAAAAATAATGGACTACGAGTTTAATCCAAATCCTTTTTATGAAATTGGTGCTAGATTAATAAAGAATATTCCTGGAGACCATGTATTTTTCTATAATGGCAATTTAAACGACCTTGCTAGAGCACTATATACAACAGATTTGAAAAACTTTAATGTAGTGGATTCAACTCTAGACGATAAAATTAAGGCACTTTATGACAATGTTAATTTAGAGTATGTTCCTAAGAAAATAGTAGAACCACAAGAGGTAGTACAAAGCTATGAAGATACCTATGTTGAAGATACTATACTTCATGAGGAGTCTGAGTACTACGAGGAACCAGAAGTATTTGTGGAAAGGGAAGTTATAGAAAGTTCCCCAATAATAGTTGATGAAAGTCTTAACAATGAAGTTGATGAGAACTTTAACCTTGTAAATGAAGAAGTTAAACCTACTTATGAAGCAAGTGAAGTAGAAGAAGAGTCATTAACTGATAATACAGTTGTATTTGAGAATAATGTAGATTTTACTAATACAGAGATAAATAGTGATGACACAATAGTAATTGAAAAGCCTATTGAGTCTCCAAGAGAGGAGGAGGAGTAATGAACTTATTTGGTCGTGAAATAAAATTTAATTTTGCCAAGATGTTAGCTTGGGCATTGGTTTTAGTAGTCTTTACAGGCCTATTACTTCTTTTCTATCAGGTTATGTTAGATAATAAGACTAAGGATTTATTTGAAAACTTTATTAATACATTAAATCCAACTTTTAAAAATATACTTGGACTAGAGGAGAGCATAGATTATGCAAATCTTTCACAGTATATTGCCTTTATATTCCAGTATATTACAGTACTAATATCCATGTTTGCAATGCAACTAGGAGCTGGAACTCTTTCTAGAGAACAAGGAACAGGTAATATTCAGTATATCTATTCAGGCTCCGTTAGTAGGTCTGAAATAGTTACACAGAAGTTTTTAGCAAATATACTTACTTACTTGTTGTTCTTAATAATTCTTGCAGGAGCAACCTTTGGTATAGCAGTGGCTATTAAACAGGATAGTGTAAGTACAATTGAAATCGGTATTGATATAATTAAAATATTTATTGGAATACTAGGATGTGGACTTGTATTTATGTCTATTGGACACTTTTTCTCATCCCTTGCCAAGACAAATAACCATGCAGAATCTGTTTCTGTACTATTTGTACTATTTATTGTAGCAATTACAATTATTAGCAAGGTTAGAAACGAAGTACCTGGTATTGTAGCAAGTGTAATGCCATTCCAAGTATTTAAACCAATAAAGATGTTAACCTATCAATTTGAAATAATACCCCTTGTAGTAAATCTAGTAATATTTATAGTATTTTTACTTCTAACTTACCTTTCATATAATTCAAAGGAGCTAAAATACTAATTGACTTTACACAATAGATAATATATACTATTTGAGGTATTAAAATGCACATTTACTGATGGATAGAGAGTTGCTTAATTGTCCTCTATCTGTGAGATGTAAATGGAGGAATAAACAGGAGGAATCAATGAAAAACTTATTGGAAGCCGGTGTACACTTTGGACACCAAACTAGAAGATGGAACCCTAAAATGGCTAGATTCATCTTCACTGAGAGAAATGGTATCTATATAATAGACCTACAAAAAACTGTAAAGAAAGTTGAAGAAGCTTATACTTTCGTAAAAGATCTTACAGAAGACGGTGGAAAGATTCTATTTGTTGGTACTAAAAAGCAGGCTCAAGATGCAATAGAAAAAGAAGCAAAGAAATGTGGAATGCCATACATTAACCAAAGATGGTTAGGTGGTTTACTTACAAACTATAAGACAATTAGAAAGAGAATCGAACGTCTACAAGACCTTACAGAAATGGAAACTGATGGAAGATTTGATGTACTTCCAAAGAAGGAAGTTATCCAACTTAGACATGAAAGAGAAAGACTTGAAAAATTCCTAGGCGGAATTAAGGAAATGGACAGAGTTCCAGATGCACTTTTTGTAGTTGATCCAAAGAAGGAAATGATTGCAGTTAAAGAGGCACAAATTTTAGGGATTCCTGTAGTTGGTATTGTAGATACAAACTGTGACCCTGATGAATTAAACTTTCCAATACCGGGAAATGATGATGCTATTAGAGCCGTTAAACTAATTACTGAAACAATTGCCAATGCAGCTTTAGAAGGAAAACAAGGTTCTCAAACTGTTGATTATGAAGAAGTCTCCTATGAAACTGAAGAAATTCTTACTACAGAAGATGCTGAGGTAGTAGTAGAAGAGGCTGAAATGGCACAAGATAATGGTGAATTAGAATAAATAATAAAGAGTTCTTAGCATAGAACTCTTTTTTTTAGGAGGTAATGAAGTAAAATGAAAATTGATGCACAAATGATTAAGGAATTAAGAGAAAAATCTGGGGCAGGAATGATGGACTGTAAAAAGGTTTTAGTAGAGGTTGAAGGAGATATTGATAGAGCAATGGACCTTCTTAGAGAAAAGGGACTTGCTTCAGCAGCTAAAAAAGCTAGCAGAATTGCTTCTGAAGGTCTAGTTGATTCCTACATCCACGGTGGAAGAATTGGAGTTATTATCGAAGTAAACTCTGAAACTGACTTTGTTGCTAAAAATGACGAATTTAAACAATTTGTAAGAGATATGGCAATGCAAGTTGCTGCTTCTAGCCCTAAGTATGTAACTAGAGAAGAAGTACCAGCTGCAGAAATAGAGCATGAAAAAACTGTATTAACAGAACAAGCTAGAAACGAAAATAAACCTGAAAAGATTATTGAAAAAATGGTTGAAGGTAGATTAGAAAAATTCTATGAAGAAATTGTACTACTTGACCAAAAATTCATTAAGGACCCAGATGTAACAGTAGGAGAATTATTAAATAACCTTATTGCAAAAATCGGTGAAAACATTAAAATTAGAAGATTTGTAAGATACGAAGTTGGAGAAGGATTAGAGAAAAAAGAAGAGGACTTTGCAGAAGAAGTAGCTAAACAAATGGGCAATTAAGGAGTTAATATGGATCCAAAATATAAAAGAGTTGTATTAAAGCTTAGTGGAGAAGCCATGGCAGGAGAAAGAGGCGTTGGAATCGACTCTAAGATTGTAGATACAATTGCAAGTAAGATTAAGGAGATTCATGAACTTGGAGTTGAAACCTCTGTTGTAGTTGGAGGTGGAAACTTCTGGAGAGGAAGAGATGCCCAAACTATGGAGAGGGCAACATCTGATTATATGGGGATGCTTGGAACTATTATGAATGCCCTTGCACTACAGGATTCACTAGAGCATATGGGAGTAGTTACTAGAGTTCAAACTGCAATTGAAATGAAGGAAGTTGCAGAGCCATATATTAGAAGACGTGCTATTAGACATCTTGAAAAGGGAAGAGTAGTAATTTTCTCAGCAGGAACTGGAAATCCATACTTTTCAACTGATACAACTGCAGCTCTTAGGGCAGCAGAAATTGGTGCAGATGTAATTCTACTTGCAAAAAAAGGGGTAGACGGTATTTATGATTCAGACCCAAAAGTAAATCCCCAAGCTAAAAAATATGATGAACTTACTTACCATGAAATACTAAGTAAGGAATTAAAAATTATGGATTCTACAGCAACTTCTCTATGTATGGACAATAATATAGACTTAATAGTTGTTGGTATTGATGAACCTAGTAACATGGTAGATGTTATTAAGGGAAAGGTAATTGGTACCAGAGTTAAATAGGAGGATAGTATGATAAAGGATTTAATGAGAGATTCTGAAAATAGAATGAAAAAAACCATATCTGTATTTGAAGATGAATTACAGACCATTAGAGCTGGAAGAGCTAATCCTGCACTATTAAATAATATAAAAATCGATTACTATGGTCAGGAAACACCACTTAACCAAATTTCAGGTATTTCTGCACCAGAGGCAAGACTTCTTGTTATTCAACCATGGGATGAATCAATCATTCCTGCAATTGAAAAAGCTATACTAAAGTCTGACCTTGGACTTAATCCATCTAATGATGGAAAGGTTGTTAGATTAAATATTCCTCAATTAACTGAAGAGGGTAGAAAGAACTTTATTAAAGTAGTAAAAAAATCTTCTGAAAACGCAAAAGTTGCAGTTAGAAATATTAGACGTGAAGCAATGGAAGACGTTAAGAAGATGGAAAAAAATAAAGAACTTACTGAAGATGAAAGAGTAGGCGCAGAAGAGGATATTCAAAAGCTTACAGATAAGTTAATTGGAGAAATAGATAGTATTACCAAGAAAAAAGAAGACGAATTAATGGAAATATAATTAAAGCCCCAACGGGGCTTTTTTTTTAGGAGGAATATGGACTACTTAGAGAAATTAGATCTACAGGCTATTCCAAAACACGTTGGAATAATTATGGACGGAAATGGAAGATGGGCAAAGAGTAGAGGACTACCTAGATATTTAGGACATAGAGAGGGTGCCAAGAGGGTAGTTGATATAGTTGAAGCGTCCTATGAACTTGGAATAAAATCACTATCGTTATACGCTTTTTCTACAGAGAATTGGAAGAGACCAGAAGAGGAGATTTCAAAAATAGAAGAATTATTAATCCTCTACATTAAGACATGGCTTAATAAAATTTTGAAAAACAATGTAAAAATAAATGTAATGGGAGATTATACCAAGTTCCCAAAGGCTGTAGTAGATGAAGTAAATACTGCATTGATACAAAGTAAAGATAATGATAAAATGATTATTAATATAGGTTTAAACTACGGAGGTAGGGATGAAATTATTAGAGCTGCAAAATTAATTGCAGAGGACTATAAGAACAATTCTATCTCCCTAGATAGTATTGATGAAAAATTTAGCGATTACTTATACACAAGTGGACAGGATGAATTAGATCTTCTTATTCGACCTAGTGGTGAACTAAGGGTTAGTAATTTTATGTTGTACCAGTTGGCATATAGTGAGTTTTGGTTTTCCGATGTACTTTGGCCAGATTTCACTAAAGATGTCTACTATAAGGCGCTATATGAATTTCAGCTTAGGAATAGGAGATTTGGAGGACTGTAATTGTCAGAATTTCAAAAGAGAGTTTTAACTGGAGTTGTTGGAGTAATAATTCTTGGACTCGTTTTATACTTGGGAAATATTTTTTTAAAGGTTGGAATACTACTTCTATCCCTTGGAATGGTTAGAGAACTTTCCAATGCCTTAAAAAATATAGATATAGGATTAAATACAAAGGTCTTGTACTTTGGTGCAATATTGACTTTTATCTTTTCCATTTTAAAAATTAGATTGGAGATAGTAATACTAATAGTATTTTTAATACTTGCAGCAGATATGGTTTTTACAACTATGGAACTTAATACAAGTGTGTATACTATATTTTCCTGTATCTATGGAGTATATATTATTAATCTCTTACAGTATTTAGAGGGAACACCACTTCTTTACTTCGTATTTTTAGTTGGTTTTTCTACAGATACATTTGCCTACCTAGTAGGTTCAAAATTTGGTCGCCATAAGTTAATACCATCTGTAAGCCCAAATAAAAGTGTAGAAGGTGCAATTGGAGGAGTACTAGGTGCAACTATCCTTGGGGTAGTATTTTTTCACTATACCAATATTGAGATTAGTATAGTATCAATATTACTTGTAGTATTTTCTTCTGTATTTGCACAAGTTGGAGATCTCTTTGCCTCAAAAATCAAAAGACTTTGTGGAATTAAAGACTATTCTCAAATTTTACCAGGTCATGGAGGACTTCTCGATAGATTTGACAGTATACTATTTATAATTCCTTTAACCTATATGCTTTTTTTAATAACATTTTAGGAGGAAGTATGGCTACCTTAATAGGTTCTATAATAGTTTTTTTATTAGTAATAGTAATACACGAATTTGGTCACTTTATTGTGGCTAAATTATCTGATATAAAGGTAAATGAATTTTCAATAGGAATGGGTCCAGGACTTTATACATCTCAAAAGGGTGAAACTCTCTATTCATTAAGGGCACTTCCCATTGGAGGATATGTAGCAATGGAGGGAGAGGATGAGGAAAGCGCTGACGCAAGAAGTTTTAACAATGCTCCTGTTTCAAAGAGACTTGCAGTTGTACTAGCTGGGGCGACAATGAACTTTATTCTTGCATTTATTGCATTTTTAATGGTGGGTCTTTCCGTTGGAGTCCAGACCAATATTATTGAAGGTGTAGTAGAAAATTCTCCAGCACAAATTGCAGGAATTCTCCCTGGAGATAGAATAATAAATATAAATGGAAAATCCACCTCTACATGGAATGATGTTGTAAATAGTATTATGGCTTCTGAAAAGGGTGAAATTTCTGCCGTAATTAGTAGAGGCGGTATGGAAGTTGACTTACAAATTGAAGCCGTTAAAAAGGACGGTAGGTATCAAATTGGAATAGTATCTAAGGCGGATAAAAGCCTTGGTTCTTCAATTTCTGCTGCTTTCCGTACTACTATCTCAATAATTGGCTCAATATTTACCCTGTTT
>CAYFUL010000005.1:23845-34437 GCA_964346375.1 uncultured Peptoniphilaceae bacterium | reverse complement strand
CTTCACCGGTGAATTTAGTATGAATATGCTTTCTGGACCTGTTGGTGTGGTAAAGATAATAGGCGAAGAGACGGCAAGGGGTGTAATTAACCTAGTAAGTATTTTAGGGGTAATCTCTGCAAATATTGGAATAGTAAACCTTCTACCAATACCAGCACTTGATGGTGGAAGGGCGATAATGTTAATAATTGAGGGTATTAGAGGAAAATCCATAGATCGAAAGTATGAGTATATTATAAATGCTATTGGTATGGCATTTCTCTTTGGTTTAATGATTTTTATTACTCTATTTAATGATATACCTTCACTTATAAGATGATTGGGGAAATTATGATAGATAGAAAAAAAACTAGAGTTATAAATGTTGGAAATGTAAAAGTTGGAGGAGATAATCCCATTACTGTACAGTCTATGACCAATACCATAACTAAGGATGTCGACTCAACAGTTGAGCAAATTTTAAAATTAGAAGAGGCAGGATGCGATATTATTCGCTTTGCAGTAAATGACCTAGAGGATGCAGCTTCTATAAAAAAAATAAAATCTCGTATTTCAATTCCAGCTGTTGCAGATGTACAGTTTGATTACAAACTTGCCCTTGCATCTGTAGAAGGTGGGGTAGACTGCCTTAGAATAAATCCAGGAAACATTGGAGAAAAATGGAAAGTACAAGAAGTAGTAAATGCTTGTAAAGAGTACAATATTCCCATAAGAATTGGAGTAAACTCTGGTTCAATTAAAAGGGAACACCTTGATAAATATGGTGGAGTAAATGAAAACTCCATTTGTATTTCTGCCATAGATGAAATTCGCATACTGGAGGAGATGAATTTCTTCGATATTAAAGTTTCACTAAAGGCAAGTGATGTGAATCTTTCAGTAAAATTATACAGAAAGTTTTCCGAAATGAAGGACTATCCTCTCCACTTGGGAATTACCGAAGCGGGGCTACCATTTCAAGGTGCAATAAAAAGTGCAGTTGGAATTGGTACACTTCTCTCTGAGGGAATTGGTGATACTATTCGAGTTTCCCTTACTTCAGATCCAGTAGAGGAAATAAAAGTTGGGAGAGAAATTTTAAAGTCTCTAAATCTTTTAAAGGATGGAATAAATATTATCTCCTGTCCAACTTGTGGAAGGACTAAAATTTCACTTATAGAGCTAGTGGAAGAGGCAAGTAGAAGACTTGAAAAACTAGATAAGAATTTAAACGTAGCTCTTATGGGTTGCCCAGTTAATGGCCCGGGAGAAGCAAAGGAAGCCGATATTGGAATTGCTGGTGGTAATGGATATGGAGTTATTTTTAAAAAGGGTGTCGTTGTAAAACAGGTTAAAGAAGAAGATCTCTTAGATGAATTACTAAAGGAAATAGAGGATATGTAATGTTATCATTTAATGATTTTTTAGAGATAATACAACTAGATAAGAGTAAGATTGAAAATATAAATTGCAATATTAAATCCATAGAGCTTGTAGAAGATACTATGGATTTATTTTTTCAAATTGAAGTCCTTGGGGAGTTAAGCCAAAGTAGCAAAAGTCTAATTCAAGACTTTACAAAGGTGAGATTTAAAGATTTTTCCATTAGATTTGACTTTGTCCATATTATAAAAAGCAGTGTAAACGAAAAAATTAGAGAGATAATACTTGAATATAATCCATCTGCATCTGCCCTATACCACTCATTAAATATTGAGGTAATGGAAAAGAATATTACTATCTATACGGATAATGAGATTTTCTACAAGACCATTAGTGGAAATGGACTAAGGGACAAGATGCTAATAGAGCTAAAGGACTATGAAATTTCCGATATTGAGTTTAAATTAATGGAAACAGAACTTACCACAGTAGATGAAAAAGATGAATACATTCAAAATATAGTAGATGAGGAAGAAAAAATCCAGTCTCAAACTGTTGTAGAAAAAACTGTGCAAGTGGAAGAACCTAGAGAGGTAAGTTCCTACGGGAAGAAAAAAATCCTACCTCTTAAAAAACTTTCAGACTTGGATATTAAAACATATACTGGTCCTGTAACAGTAGAGGGTAGTATTTTTGCAGTTATCTGTGATAAAACTAGAGATGGTAATTACTGGGTTAGTTTTAAAATTACAGATTACTCAACATCAATTACTGCAAAGTTATTTTTACGAAGTGATCCATCTGTACTTTTGGAAAATTTTAAAGCTGGAGACAATGTACTTATTACTGGAGATTTTGTCTACTCATCCTATGATAGATGTGAAATTATCCTTGTAAAATATATTGAGCAAAGTCCAAAAGAAGAAAAATTAGACGAAGCAAGTAATAAGAGGGTGGAATTAAGACTCCATTCTAAAATGAGTTCCTTTGAAGGTGTAACAGACTTTAACGAGTATGCAAGTATGTTAAAAAAATGGGGACATACCTCTGTTGCAATTACAGATAAAGCTGACGTACAGGGATACCCTGATGCAATGAAGATTGCAAAAAAACATGGACTAAAAGTTATCTATGGACTTGATGTAAATTTAGTTGATAGTGACGAAGATATTGTTAAGTACTTTGACGAAGATAAAGATTACTCCACATTTGTAGTATTTGATATTGAAACTACGGGATTTTCCATTAGAACTGATAGAATTATGGAAATTGGAGCTGTAAAAATTAAAGATGGTGTAATTGTAGATAGATTTAGCCATTTAATAAATCCGCAGCGTTCCATTCCACAAGTAGTACAAAATCTAACGGGAATAGATAATGCTCTAGTTAGTGATAAACCTACTAGAAATGAAATTATGCCAGAATTTGCAAGATCTATAGAGGGTTCGGTCCTTGTTGCACACAATGCAAAATTTGATACCTCTTTTATTCGTGCAGAGATGGCAAGGCAAAATATGGAGTTTAAGTATCCCGTACTTGATACACTCCTTTTTGCTAGGGCACTTTTCCCAGACAGCAAGAGGTATAATTTAAAGACTATAAGTTCCTCTTTGGGAATATCATTGGTAAACGCCCATAGGGCAGTAAATGATGCAGAAGCTACTGCCGCAGTTTTCTTAGAGATGTTAAAACTGGCAAAAGAGAGTGGAAAAAATACCTTCTCTGAAATTAACACCCTTAAATCTCAAATTGACTATGGAAAAGTAATATCAGGTTCTGCAACTATACTTGTAAAAAATCTTGAAGGTTTAAAAAATCTCTATAAGATTGTAAGTAGATCTCATATGGAATACTACTCCGGTAGTGCTAAAATTCCAAAGTCATTAATAGAGGAGTATAGGGAAGGTCTATTAATTGGTACAGGAAATTCCCAAGGAGAAATTTACAAATCTGTCTTTGATAAAATTCCAGAAAAAGAAATTATTGAGAAGCTAAAATTTTATGACTATATAGAAATTCAGCCTATTCTAAATAATATTAACTTTATTGTAGACGAAGAGGTACGAGACTATGAGGAATTAAAGAGTATAAATGGAGATCTCTATAATTTAGGGAAGAAGGTAAATAAACCTGTGGTTGCAACGGGAGATGTATTTTATCTAAAGGAGCATGAGGATTTAGTAAGGAGAATTCTCCTTACTTCTAAGCCGGGAATACCTGTTAGAAATTCAAATATTCCACAGAAATTATTCCTACGCACTACAGAGGAAATGCTAGATGAGTTTTCCTACCTTGGGGAAAAAATTGCAAATGAAGTTGTTGTAGAAAATACTCAGTATATAGACAGCCAAATTGAAAAAATTGATCCAATACCTAGTGGAACTTATCCTCCAGTAATTGAAGGTGCAGAGGAGGATTTAAAGAGTATAACTTTAAATAGAGTCCACGAAATCTACGGAGAAAATCCAGATAAAATTGTAATGGATAGGCTGGAAAAGGAACTTAACTCCATAATAAAAAATGGATACGCCGTACTGTATATTATCGCTCAAAAACTGGTAAAGAAATCAAATGAAGATGGATACATTGTAGGTTCAAGAGGATCAGTTGGTTCATCCTTTGTTGCAACTATGTGTGGAATTACAGAGGTTAATCCCCTTCCACCTCACTATATTTGCGAAAACTGTAAACACACAGAATTTATTTCAGATATTTCCATTGGTTCAGGTGTGGATTTAGAGGACAAAGTATGTCCAAAATGTGGAACTCCATTAAAAAAAGAGGGACATAATATTCCATTTGAGGTATTTTTAGGATTTGATGGAGATAAGGAACCAGATATTGATTTAAACTTTGCCAGTGAGTACCAAAGTAGGGCACATAAGTATACAGAGGAACTCTTTGGAAAGGGATACGTATTTAGAGCGGGAACAGTTACAACCATTGCAGAGAGAACTGCCTACGGTTACGTTAAGAAATACTTCGAGGGAAAGGGAAGTGTAAATCCTGCAGAAATTGATAGACTTGTACTTGCTTGCCAAGGTGTAAAGCGTTCATCTGGACAACATCCTGGTGGTATTATGATCGTTCCTAAGAGTAAAGAAATTTTTGACTTTACACCTATTCAATACCCGGCTGATGATAAATCTTCGGGAGTAATTACCACCCACTTTGCATACGAGGCAATAAGTGGAAAGATTTTAAAACTTGATAATCTTGGACACGACGGTCCTACTATGATAAAAATGTTAGAGGATATTACAGGAGTTGACTCTAGTAGTATTCCACTAGATGACAAAAAGACTATGAGTCTATTTTCATCGTCACAGGAATTAAATCTAGATGAGAATATTTTTAAAAGTGAAACTGGTTCCCTTGGTATTCCAGAATTTGGAACTAGCTTTGTAATTAAAATGCTTCTTGAAACCAATCCTAGTACTTTTTCAGACTTAGTAAGAATTTCGGGACTATCCCATGGTACAGATGTGTGGACAGGAAATGCCCAAGAGCTTGTAAATAATGGATTTGCAACTCTATCTGATGTTATCTGTACTAGAGAGGATATAATGATCTATCTTATTAATGCCGGTGCTGAAAATAAAATGGCATTTGACGTAATGGAAAAGGTTAGAAAGGGAAAAGGCTTAACGGAGGAGCAAATTGCAATTATGAATGAGCTGCCCCTTCCAAATTGGTATATAGACTCCTGCCAAAAGATAAAGTATATGTTTCCAAAGGCACATGCCGTTGCCTATGTAATGTTATCTTTTAGAATAGCCTACTTTAAATTGTACTATCCAGAAGCTTATTACAGCGTCTACTTCTCTATAAAGCTAGCTGATTTTGATGGCAGTTTAATTAGAGAGGGAATTCATTCAATTAATAGACGAGTTGACGAGTTAAATAATTTAAAGAAGGAATTTAGAGAGCTAAGTCAGAAGGATAAAAACGAACTCACCGTACTTGAAGTTGTACTTGAAATGTTAGCAAGGGGAATTGAATTTGAAAGTGTTGATATTTATCGTTCCCTTACTAATAAATTTAAAGTCTCAGGACCGGGAAAGATACTTATGCCATTAAGGGCTCTCTCTGGAATTGGAGAGGGAGTTGCCGAAAATATTGTTAAGGCAAGAGAGGACGGAGAGTATATTTCCGTTGAGGACTTTATAAAGAGGACTAAGGCTACAAAAAGTGTAGTGGAAATTTTAAGGGCCAATGGCTGTTTAAATATGCAGGAGAGTAATCAAATCTCTTTGTTTAATATGTAGATTTATTCATAATGTTGTGTTATAATACACCTAGATACGAAGTTTTGAGTTAGAGTGGGTTTTCCCACTCTAACTTTTTTTCGGAGGTGAGTATGAAAAAGAGCGAATTAATAAAAGAAGTAAAGGATTTTTCTACAGACATTGCACAAAAACATGGCTATGAAATTGTAGATGTGGAATTTACCAAGGGAGGTAAACACGATTTACTATCTGTACTTGTCTATAAGGAAGATGGTATAGATCTTAACGACTGTAGTATTATTAGCAGAGAAATTGAAGAAATTCTTGACGAAAGGGATTTGCTAAAGGACCCATATTATTTAGAAATATCATCACCTGGTATAGATAGGCCTATTAAAACAGTTGACGACTATAGAAGGAATAGGGGAAGAGAAGTAGAAGTTAAAACATATTCCCCAATAGATGGTAAAAAGGAATTTGTTGGAATTCTCACCGACTATGACGAAGATTGTGTAACAATAGTGGATAATGAAGACAATATTAAGCTGCCTATAAAATCCATTTCTCATATGGTGCAGACCATTAAATTTTAAACAGTGGAGGAGTAATGAACGAGGAATTTATACAGGCATTAACTGAAATCGAAAAGGAGAAGGGGATAAAAAAAGAGGTTATTTTTGACGCCCTTGAATCGGCTTTAGTTTCTAGCTATAAGAAAAATTTTGGATCAGCACAAAATGTACTGGTTAAAATTGATAGGGATATTGGAACTATCGAAGTGTTTTCTGTAAAAACAGTTGTAGAAGAAGTTGAAGATGAAAATCTTGAAATGACACTTGAAGATGCTAAAAAAATCAGCCCAAGGTATGAACTTGGAGACGTAGTAAATGTAAAACTAATGCCAAAGAGCTTTGGAAGAATTGCTGCACAAACTGCAAAGCAAGTAGTAATTCAAAGAATTAGAGATGCTGAAAGAGATGTAATCTTTGAGGACTATACCGATAGAGAAAATGAAATTATTACAGGACAGGTTCAGAGAATAAGCAGGGGAAATGTATATGTAGACCTAGATAAAACTGAAGCTATACTTCCTACAAGTGAACAGATAATTGGGGAAACCTACTCCCATGGAGATAGGTACAAGATGTTACTACTAGAGGTTAAAAGAACTACAAAGGGTCCACAAATTATCCTTTCAAGATCCCATCCAAATTTAGTAAAGAGATTATTTGAACTTGAAGTTCCAGAAATTCACGATGGTGTAGTAGAAATATTCTCCATTGCTAGAGAAGCTGGTTCTAGAACTAAAATAGCTGTATTTACTAGAGATGAGGACATCGATCCCCTTGGAGCCTGTGTTGGTTTTAAGGGAAGTAGGGTAAAAGCAATTGTAGATGAACTTCATGATGAAAAAATAGACATAGTAATCTATGAAAAGGATATTGCATCTTTTATTGCAAATTCCCTAAGTCCATCAAAGGTAGAAAAGGTATTTGTAAATGAGTATGAAAAATCTGCTTTAGTAGTTGTACCAGACTATCAACTTTCCCTTGCAATAGGTAAAGAGGGACAAAATGCAAGACTTGCAGCAAAACTTACCAATTGGAAAATAGACATTAAATCAGAATCACAATTTGCCGAGTACTTAGAAGACGAGGGAATTGACGAAGAGGAGTTAAAGGAAAGATTTGGTAGAAGAACTGAAATTGAAGAGCCTGATTTTGAAAATGAATCTGATTTTGATGAAGATTCTGAATTTGAAGAAACTGAAGAATTTAATGAAGAATCTAATGATTTTGAAGAATTAGATGATAAAACCTACGAAGTTGAAACTGAAATGAATTACGACACTGATACATCTGAAGAAATAGATGACGAAGTTGAAGTATTAGAAGAAACTAAAGAAATTAATAGTGAAAGTTTTGAAGAATCTGAAGAATTTGTTGAAATAGATGAAGAGCTTGACGACGAGTTTGACAATGATCTTGATAGTATTGATGATATAGATTATAGCGAACTTGAAGATTTAGATGATATTGATGATTTTGACGATATTGATGACGAATTTCTAAAGGGTTTAGAAGAATTTGATGAGTTTGACGATGAAATACAGTATTATGGAGATTAATTTTGGTGTAAAAAATGAAAATTAAAAAAATACCCATGAGACGATGTATAGGTTGTGGAGAAAGCAAACCTAAGAAGGAATTAATAAGAGTAGTTAAGAATAAGGAAAATGAAGTCTTTTTAGATAAGACTGGAAAGGCAAATGGCAGAGGTGCTTATATATGTTTTAATAAAGAGTGTTTGGAAAAAGCTATAAAAACCAAGGCTATAAATAGAGCATTCGAGATGGAAATTAGCGATGAAACCATAGAAGAATTAAAAGAGAGTATATAATCACCTTTAATAGGAGGTGGCTCAATTGTCTAAGATTAGAGTACATTTACTGGCAAAGGAACTGGGAATAAGTAGTAAGGATTTGGTTGAGAATTTAAAGTCTAAGGGACTTGATGTTAAAAACCACATGAGCACTATTACACTTGAGGAAGCGGATAAGGTAAAACTAGAATATAATAAACCAAGTACACCTAAAAAGTCTATTGATAAACCGGTGTCTAATAATTCTGAAAAGAAGTCTCCAGAGAAGAATAATTCTGAGAAGAGCAGTTCTGAGAAAAATACTTCCCAAAGAAATAATAACACTCAAAGGAAGAACGAAACTCAGAAAAATAATGAAAATCACAGAAGAAATGATTTTCAAAAAAATAATGAAAATCAAAAAAGAAATGAACCTCAAAAAAGGGACAATAGTTTTCAGAAGAAATCAAAATCCTATGACAATAATAGACAGGGTGAAAAGGGTAAACAATCTGGTAATAATTCCCAAAAGTTCAGGAATAATCAGAACAATAAAACTGATAACAGTGATTCCAAACCATATAATAAAAATCAGGGAAATAATAAAAATAAATTCAATAACCAGAATAAATTTGATTCTGAACAAAGAGAAGTAACTGATAATAGACAGAAAAAATCCAAGTACAATAACGAGGATAATAACAACAGAAACAAAAATAATAAGAAGAACAATAAAAACAATAAAAATAACAAAAAATCCTTCGGAGATGATTTAGACCTAAATGATCTACCAAAGAGAGATTTAACTAAGAAAAGACCAAAGAAGAAAGTAAAACCACAGAAAAAACCGAAGGAAAACTTACAAGAGGGAGATGGTAGTATAATTTCAATTAGTACACCTATATCAGTTAAGGATTTTGCAGAACAGATTAATATCCCTGTTGGCCAAGTAATTACCAAATTAATTGGACTTGGTATTATGGCAAGTCAAAACGAAACGATAGAAGAAGAAGTATGCGTTTTAGTTGCAGAGGATCTTGGAGTAGAGGTTGTTGTAGAAGAACCTGAAGAAGAGGAATCCATTGAAGAAAAAATGGGACTAGACTTTGAGGACAATGAAAAGAATTTAAAATCTAGACCACCTGTTGTTACAGTTATGGGTCACGTTGACCATGGTAAAACCTCTCTACTTGATGTAATTAAATCTTCCCATATAACTGCACAGGAAGCCGGCGGTATTACTCAACATATTGGAGCCTATACTGTAAATGTAAATAATAAAAAAGTTACATTCTTAGATACTCCTGGTCACGAGGCATTTACTTCTATGAGATTAAGAGGTGCGCTAATAACAGATATTGCCATATTAGTTGTAGCAGCTGATGATGGAGTTATGCCACAGACTATTGAGGCTATTTCCCACGCTAAAGCTGCAAATGTTCCTATAATAGTTGCAATAAATAAAATAGATAAACCTACTGCAAACCAAGACAGAGTACAACAAGAGCTTGTTGAAAATGGATTAATGCCTGAAGATTGGGGTGGAGATACTATTACTGTACCTGTATCTGCAAAAACTGAAGAGGGTATTGACGACTTACTTGAGATGATTTTACTTGTAGCAGAGATGCAGGAATTAAAGGCAAACCCAAATAGAAAGGCTATTGGAACTGTTATTGAAGCTAAGTTAGACAAGGGTAAGGGTCCTATGGCAACTGTTCTTGTTCAAAAGGGTACTCTTAGATTTGGAGATAATGTAGTATCTGGCGTTGCATATGGTCATATAAGAGCCATGAATGACGATAAAGGGCGTAATATTAAAAAGGCTGGCCCATCTATGCCTGCAGTTATTCTCGGCTTAAATGAGGTTCCAAATGCGGGAGATTTAATCTACGCAGTTGAAGATGAAAAAACTGCTAGAACTATTGCTGAAAGTAATAGGGCGAAGGAAAGAGAGATTAGACTTAACTCTGGAATTAAAGTATCCCTTGATAATCTTTTTGATAAGTTAAAAGAGGGAGAGATGAAGGATTTAAACCTTATTGTAAAGGGAGATGTAAAGGGTTCTGTTGAAGCTCTTAACCAATCTCTATTAAAACTTTCCAATGAAGAGGTTAAAATAAATATTGTTCACTCTGGAGTAGGTGGAATTAAAGAAAGTGATATTACACTTGCCTCTGCTTCATCTGCAATTGTAATTGGATTTAACGTAAGACCTAATATTAACGCCCTTGAACTTTCTAAGTCAGAAGAGGTAGACGTTAGAACTTATCGTGTAATCTACGATATTATTAATGATATTGAAAGTGCAGTAAAGGGAATGTTACAGCCTACCATTGTGGAAGAAATACTTGGTAGATGTGAAGTAAGGCAGACCTTTAAACTTCCTAATAATTCAATTGTCGCTGGTATATACGTACTAAATGGAAAGATTCAGCGTAAAGCCATGGTTAAAGTTTTAAGGGACGATATAGTTATTCACGAAGGAGAAATTGGTTCTCTAAGAAGATTTAAAGATGATGTTAAGGAACTTAACGCAGGATTTGAAGGCGGACTTGGAATGGATGGCTTTAATGATATTAAAGTTGGGGACCTACTTGAGTGTTATATCCTAAAGGAAGTAAGGGAGGATTAATATGA
>CAYFUL010000005.1:0-23835 GCA_964346375.1 uncultured Peptoniphilaceae bacterium | reverse complement strand
AACAATAAGAGAGTTCATCAAATTTCTGAAGAGGTTCGCAAGGCACTTTCAGAAATTATTCAAAATAAAATTAAAGATCCTCGAATTCCCGATATTATTTCCGTAACTGGAGTCGAAGTTACAAATGACCTATCCTTTGCCAAGGTATATATTTCTGTACTTGGTACTGATGAAGAAAAGGAATCTGCATTAGAAGGTCTTGAAAGTGCAAAGGGCTTTATGAAAAAAGAACTTGGTAGAATGGTAAAACTAAGGGCAATGCCAGAGCTTATACTACTACTTGACGATTCAGTTGACAGATATTTAGAGCTTAATAGACTTCTTGACGAGGTAAATAATGGAACAAATCAGTAAATTAAAAGATGCCATAGAGGGGGCTAAAAATATTTTTATAGCCTCCCATATGAACCCCGATGGAGATAATCTCGGTTCAATTATGGGTCTTTACAATAGTCTACTACTAAAAAAACTAAATGTTACAGTAATTTGCGATGATGTAGTGGGGATGGAGTATAGATTCCTTCCTAAAATTGACCAAGTTAAATCCTATGAAGAGGTTAAGGATTTAGATGTGGATCTATTTATCTCACTAGACAGTGCTGATGAAAATAGACTTGGCAGTGTAAAAACTCTTTACGAAAAGGCAAAGACTACTGTAAATATTGACCATCATGGTACAAATGCAGGGTATGGAGATATTAATATCCTCGACGCAACTTCGCCGGCTACTGGAGAGGTACTATACCAAGTTTTAAAAAATATGGACTATCCAATAGACTCTGATGTTGCAACTTGTTTATACACTGCTATTTCAACAGATACTGGTTCCTTTAAATACGATTCAGTAAAGTCCAGTACCCATAGGACCATTGCAGATTTAATTGACAAGGGAATTGACCTTAAAAATATTAACATCAACCTTTATCAGAGAAAATCTATTATAAAGACTAAACTTCTTATTGGTGCAATGAATACATTGGAGTTTCACTGTAATAATTCCATTGGAATTGTAGAGGTTAGTAAGGAATTATTTAACTCTGTCGATGCTGTAAATGGAGATTCTGATGGAATAGTTGAGTTTGTAAGGGATATTGATACTATTGAGGTTTCAGTTTTACTAAAAGAGAAAGAGGACTGTGTAAGACTAAGTTTAAGGAGTAAATCCACAGTGGATTGCTCAAAAATTGCAGGTGCATTTAATGGTGGAGGACATATTAGAGCGGCAGGAGCTACTCTATATATGGACCTTAAATCTGCAAAAGAAGCAGTATTAGAGGAGTTAAAGAAAGAGCTGTGCAAGGAGTAATAATTCTTAACAAGGACAAGTCTATGACATCCCATGATGTTGTAAATATTGTTAGAAAAAAAATTGGTACAAAAAAAGTAGGCCATACAGGTACTCTCGATCCAATAGCCACTGGAGTACTTCCCATTTGTATTGGAAAGGCTACAAAAATTGCCGACTATATACAGGGGGAAGTAAAAGAGTATATAGCTGTGGGTGAGTTTGGAAAACAAACCGATACCTATGATATTACTGGCACTGTTATTAATGAATCTAATTACATTCCAAGTAGAGATGAAATTATAAAATATTTAGAAAATAATAGGGGGAGTATAGAACAAATTCCTCCTATTTATTCTGCAATAAAACTTGGCGGGAAAAAACTCTATGAATATGCAAGGGAGAATATTGAAGTAGAGATAAAACCCCGTAGAATTACAGTTTTTGAATCGGAACTATTGGACTACGATGAAGGAACATTTAATATTAGATACCTTTGCTCAAAGGGAACCTATATAAGATCACTAATAAATTCCCTTGGAGAGGATTTAAATACCTTTGGAACTATGACTGAACTTACTAGAACTTCAGTAGGGGAGTTTAAAATTGAAGATGCCATTGGAATTGATGAGTTTAAAAATCTCTCCCTTGATGAAATAAAATCTAAACTTAAATCCATAGAGGACTCTCTAAATTTAAAGAAGGTAGTAGTGCCAGATTTTTTCTACGAAAGAATAATAAATGGAGTACCATTTAAATTTAAAGAAAAGCCTAATGATTTTACAGATGATGAATTAATGGTATACTGTAATGGTGAGTTTATAGGTATAGGAAAGTATCGATTAAGGGATAACTACGAACTGAAGATAAATAAGATGTTAAGGTGAGGAATGGAAGTAATTAAAATTCAGCTAGATACAGTTACCACTACTGATATTGCAATTGCCCTTGGAAATTTTGACGGAGTTCATGTTGGACATATGGCACTAATTGAGGAAGTTATAAAAATGTCTAAGAGGCTAGATGTTAAATCATCTGTATTGGTTTTTTCAGAGCATTCAAGAAATCTTATTAATTCCAATAGACAGTGTTTAATTAACTCAAATGAGGTAAAGTACAAAATTTTTGAGAATTTAGGGATAGATATTATCTATGAAATTGAGTTTACAAGTGATTTTATGAAACTGTCTCCAGATGATTTTGTACTGGAATTTTTACAGAAAAACTTAAAAGTACGTGGAATTGTTGTGGGATTTGACTATAGATTTGGACATAAGGCAAGTGGAAATACGGATATACTAAATAAATTAACTGGTGAAAATAATATAGAACTTAAAGTAATTGACCCAGTAACTGAAGATGGAATAAAGATCTCCAGTTCACTAATAAGGGAATTAATAGAAAATGGGGAAATAGCTAAGGCAAATAGACTTATGACTAGACCATTTACCATTACAGGGGAAATAGTCCATGGGAAAAAATTAGGCAGTAAGATGAACTATCCCACTGCAAATATTAAGATGGACTCAAATTTTATAATTCCAAAGTATGGCGTCTATGATACCAATATTATTGTAGATGGAAAAAAATATAAGGCAGCTTCATCTGTGGGAACTAACCCCTCTGTAAATGGAGAGGGACTAAGTATTGAAGCTCATATTTTAGATTTTAATAAGACGATTTACGGTTACAAGGTCTATTTAGAATTTTTAGACTTTTTAAGACCGGAGTTAAAATTTAACAGTGTAGAGGAATTATTTGAACAGATAAAAGCAGATACTAACAAGGTTAGAGAAAGATAATTGTTTACTTTTTTAACTAATTATGATAATATTGTACGGTAAATAGCTTATCTATGTTTAACGGATCCTCGTCGTTCTACTTGGATAAGGTAAATTAAATTTAGGAGGAATAAAAATGTTAAGTAAAGAAGAAAAAATTGCAGTAATTGATGATTACAAGGTACATGAGACTGATACAGGAAGTCCAGAAGTTCAGATTGCTATTCTTACAAAGAGAATCAATCAATTAAATGAACACCTTAAAGAGCACAAGAAGGACCACCATTCAAGAAGAGGTCTTTTAAAAATGGTAGGTAAGAGAAGAAACCTACTTAGATACCTAAAAAATAAAGATATTGATAAGTATCGTGCACTAATAGAAAAATTAGAAATTAGAGGATAAGGAGCGGGATAACCGCTCTTTAATTTTATAAAAGGAGTTATTATGGAAAAAGTTTTTCAATTGGATCTAGCCGGAAGAACTTTAGAAGTAACCATAGGAAAAGTTGCAGAACAGGCAAATGGTGCTTGTCTTATAAAATATGGTGAAACTGTAGTTCTAGTAACAGCTGTTAGCTCTAAAAAACCAAGAGAGGGAATAGATTTCTTTCCACTAAGTGTAGACTATGAAGAAAAAATGTACGCCGTTGGAAAGATGCCTGGTGGTTTTATTAAGAGAGAGGGAAAACCCAGCGAAAAATCAATTTTAACATCAAGACTTATTGATAGACCATTAAGACCACTATTTCCAGATGGATATAGAAATGATGTTCAAATAGTGGCAACTGCTCTTTCCGTTGAGCAGGATAATCAACCTGATATTGCAGCGATGATCGGTTCATCTATTGCACTATCCATTTCAGATATACCATTTAACGGACCTACTGGCTCTGTACTTGTAGGATATGTTGATGGAGAGTATGTAATTAATCCAGATGAGAGTACAAGAGAAAAATCAGATATTAACCTAGTTGTTGCAGGTACTAAGGACGCAATAATGATGGTAGAAGCTGGCGCAAATATTGTTTCAGAAGAAACTATGCTAGGAGCAATTTTATTTGCCCATGAGGAAATTAAGAAAATCTGTGCATTTATTGATGAAATTGTTTCAGAAGTTGGGCTAGAAAAAGCAGAGTACAAGGTTTTTAAACCTAATGAAGATATTGAAAGAAGAGTAAGAGAATTTGGTGCTCAAAAGATTATAGATTCAATTCAAGAGCCAGATAAAATGGTTAGAATTGAAAAAGTTGACAATGCTAAGACTGAAATTTTAGAATACTTTGTTGATGAACTTGATGAGTTTGAAAAGGACATTAAGGAAATAATGGATACCATTGAGGCAGATGAAGTTAGAAGACTTATTCTCGTTGACAATATTAGACCTGATGGCAGAGAGTTAGACGAAATTAGACCACTTTCTTCTGAAGTTAGACTTCTTCCAAGAACTCATGGTTCTGGACTTTTTACTAGAGGTCAAACTCAAGTTCTATCTGTTGCAACTCTTGCAGGTCTTTCTGAAGTTCAGGTTATTGATGGACTTGGAGATGACAAGCCTAAGAGATATATCCACCACTATAATTTCCCTCCATATTCCGTTGGAGATACTAAGCCTATGAGAGGACCTGGTAGACGTGAAATTGGACATGGTAACCTTGCTGAAAGGGCACTTATTCCTGTACTACCTTCTGAAGAGGACTTTCCATATGCAATTAGAGTAGTATCTGAAGTTCTATCATCAAATGGTTCTTCATCTCAGGCATCAGTTTGTGGTTCTACACTTGCATTAATGGACGCAGGAGTTCCTATTACAAATCCTGTTGCAGGTATAGCTATGGGTCTTATTGAGGGAGAAGGACGTGTTAAAATCCTTACTGACATTCAAGGACTAGAGGATCACTTTGGAGATATGGACTTTAAAGTTGCAGGTACTAGAGATGGTATAACTGCTATTCAAATGGATATTAAGGTTTCTGGAATTTCAAAGGAAATTCTTGAAGAGGCTTTAGAGAAGGCAAAGATTGCAAGGCTTACTATACTTGATCATCTAAAGGGAACTATTGATAGCCCTAGAGAAAATCTTTCTAAGTATGCCCCAATTATTTACTCTATGACTATTGACCCAGAAAAAATTGGAGAGGTTATTGGAGCTAGCGGCAAGACTATTAATAAGATTATTGACCAAACTGGTGTAAAAATTGATATTGATGACGACGGACAGGTTTCAGTACTATCTGACAATAGTGAATCTGCTAAACAGGCAATTGCTATTATTGAATCTATTGTAAAAGAGGTAGAAGTTGGAGACATCTATGAAGGTAAAGTTAAGAAAATAATGAAATTTGGAGCCTTTGTTGAACTTAAAAAAGGCGTTGAAGGACTTCTTCATATTTCACAACTTCAAAATAAGAGAACTGAAAAAGTGGAAGATGTTGTTAAAGTGGGAGATACTGTAGAAGTTAAAGTCATTGGCATTGACGAAAATGACAAGATAAGTCTATCAAGGAAAGCTCTTCTACCAGTGGAAGAATCTGACGAAACTACAGAGACTGAAGAAAACACTACAGAATCTTAATAAACTAATTACATGAACCAATGGGTTCATGTTTTTTTATGGGGGAATTATGAAAATTAAAATTGTAAATAAGAGTAAGCATGGTATTCCAGAGTATCAAACTGCTGGTTCTAGTGGAATGGATTTAAAGGCAAATATTGACGAACCAATTGTACTAAAGAGTTTAGATAGAGCCCTAATTCCAACTGGGATTTTTCTACAGCTTCCACTAGGATATGAGGCACAGGTTAGAGCGAGAAGTGGACTTGCCCTTAAAAAAGGTCTTTCCCTTCCAAATGGAATTGGAACTATTGATTCAGATTATAGAGGTGAAATCTCTGTAATAGTTATAAATCTTGGTAGAGAGGATATTGTAATTAACGACGGAGATAGAATTGCACAGATGGTAATTATTAAGTATGAACAGGCTGAAATTGAAGTTGTAGATAGTTTAGATTCCACTGATAGAAGTTCTGGTGGCTTTGGAAGTACAGGTGTTTAATAGTCTAATAAACTCCTCTATGTTATAATTATACTGAGGTGAAAATTTGGCAACTAAGAATAATAATAAAAAGAGAATTAAAAAAACTAAAGATGATCAAGTATTTAATAGAGAAATAGTAGGACTTTTTTTTATTGTAATTGGTATTATTTCATTTGTTAGTATTATCAGTACAAATATGGGAGTATTTGGAAGGATTTTAAATAGACTATATTCAATTTTAGGTGGAAGTGGAAATTTTTTAATACCACTACTCTTAATTATAATAGGGGCACTTTTAAATATTAGAGAGGGAAAATACCTATACAAAGTTTCCATACCTATCTCCATTATTTTTTTATGTGTACTTATTTTTTTAGACAGATCTAAAAATTTAGACCTATCCCTTATAGACAGAATAAATCTAACTATTGAATACTCAAGTACGGCAGAAAGTGGTGGAATAATTGGCTCCTTCTTAGGTTTTTTCACCTATACATTTCTTGGATCACTGGGAACTTATATTCTACTATTTATTGCAATAGTTATTAGCCTTATGGTCCTATTTAATTTAAACCATAGAAAAGTAATAAAAATTGCCAGCGAATCCAAGGAGAATATTAACTCTAAATTTACAGATATAAAGAGTAAAATTGAGGAGAAGAAGGCTCAAAATAAAATCGAAGCTCCAACTCCTGTTGAAGAAACTAAAACTGAAGAGGTTATTATTCCTCAAAGTGAAGTTAAAAATATAGATAAAGTTGAAATTAGAGCTTATACCGACTTTAATCACGAGGAAGAAAAAATCCAAGTAGAGGAAGAAGATGAAGATTTAGAAATTGAGGATGTAGTTTCAAATGAGGAAGTACACTATGTCTTTCCACCAGTTGAACTACTAGATAGAATTACTCCCGGACCTAGTAGCGGAAATGATGAGATTATTGAAAATGGAAATATTATAGTTTCGACTCTTGAGAATTTTAATATACCATGTTCAATTTCTGTAATAAATAAGGGCCCAACTATTACACTTTATGAATTAACAGTTGATCCATCTATTAAGTTAAATAAAATCGTAAGTCTAAGGGACAATTTAAAACTTGCCCTAGCAAGTCCAGATATTAGAATTGAGGCTCCAATTCCCGGTAAAAGTGCCGTTGGAATAGAAGTTCCAAATAAGAGCAAGGAATCCATTGGTCTAAGGGAGATGATAAGTTCTCCAGAGTTTAAAAAAATAGGCAAGGATATTCCACTAACCCTTGGAAAGGACATTACAGGAGAAAATATTATTTCAACTGTGGATAAAATGCCTCACCTACTAATTGCAGGGGCAACTGGTTCTGGAAAGAGTGTATGTATAAATTCTATAATCCTTGGAATAATTTACAACAACACTCCCGAGGAGGTAAGGCTTATTCTAATTGACCCAAAGGTTGTAGAACTAAGTGTATATAATGGCATACCACATCTTCTAATTCCCGTAGTTAGCAATACGAAAAAGGCAAGCTACGCTCTAAATTGGGCAGTGGAGGAGATGGAAAAGAGGTATGGTCTTTTTGCAAAATTAGGAGTTAGAGATTTAAAATCCTATAATGCAAAAGTTGAAGGTACTGATGAGGCAAAACTTCCTAAGATTGTCATAATTGTAGACGAGCTTGCAGATTTAATGATGGTTGCCGCAGCAGATGTTGAGGACTATATTGCAAGACTTGCTCAAATGGCAAGGGCTGCTGGAATACATCTTATTATTGCAACTCAAAGGCCATCTGTGGACGTTATCACTGGTATTATTAAGGCAAATATTCCATCCAGAATTGCCTTTTCCGTTTCATCTTCCGTAGACTCTAGAACTATACTAGACCAAGGTGGAGCAGAGAAGCTTTTAGGAAAGGGAGATATGCTTTTCTATCCATCCTTTTACTCTGCACCAAAGAGAGTACAAGGTGCCTTTGTAAAAGACGACGAGGTGGAAAGGGTAGTGGATTTTTTAGTTGCAAATAAATCCAATCAATATAGTGAAGATGTACTTGATGATATAGAAAAGAAAACCCAAATAGACAGTAAGGATATGGATCCACTTTTTAATGACGCAGTTAAAATTGTAGTTATGGATGAACAGGCTTCCATTTCCTATTTACAGAGAAAGCTAAAAGTTGGATACTCTAGAGCTGCAAGAATTGTAGACCAAATGGAAGAGGCAAAGATAATTGGACCTCACGAGGGATCCAAACCTAGAAAACTCCTTATGAGTATTGAGGAAATAAATGAATTATTGGGGGAAAATATAGATGAATAGGGTAAGCTTTATTACGCTTGGATGTTCTAAAAATGACGTAGACTCCTCAATTATGAAATCTGCACTGGATAAGGAGAAGTACACCTACTCTCCAAATCCTTCTGAATCAGATATTGTAATAGTGAACACCTGTGGCTTTATTGAAGCTGCAAAGGAGGAGTCAATTGATGCCATTTTAGAAGTTGCAGAATATAAAAAACAGGGAAGATGTAAAAAACTTCTACTAGCAGGTTGTCTAGCAGAAAGATATAGTGACGAACTCCTAGAGGAAATAGAGGAAATAGACGGTATTATTGGAACTGGAAATATTAGAGATTTAAATACTGTACTAGATGCGGCATTTGAAAATAAAAGGCTAATTAAATCAAATAATATTGAGGAAGAATATCCTGAAGAATTTATTAGAGATGAGTACAATAAAACTGAGTATATTAAAATCTCAGAAGGATGTAATAATTTCTGTACCTACTGCATAATACCTGCATTAAAGGGGAAAAATAAAAGTAGAAGAATTGAAAATATAGTTAGTGAAGTGGAGCACCTTGCAAACAATGGAACTGAGGAATTTATTTTAATTGCACAGAACACTACCGACTATGGTATAGATATATATGGAAAGTATGCCCTTGTGGAATTATTACAGGAACTATCTAAAATTGAAGGTGTAAGATGGATTAGAGTACTCTATATGTATCCTGACCACTTTGACAGTAATTTAATTGAAGAATTTAAAAACAATGATAAGCTATTAAAGTATATTGATATTCCACTACAACATATTAGTAATTCCGTACTAAAGAGAATGAATAGAAATACAAATAGAGAAAGTATTGAGAATTTAATTGTAAAATTAAGGGAGGAAATTCCTGAAATTATTATTAGAACTACTTTTATAGTTGGTTTCCCCGGGGAAACTGAAGAGGATTTTAATGAACTATATGAATTTATTAAAGAAGCTAGGTTTGATAAATTAGGGGTATTTACCTATTCAAGAGAGGAAAACACTCCAGCATATAGTATGGAAAATCAAATTGATGAGGAAATAAAAGAGGAAAGACTTGAATCAATTATGAAGCTTCAAATGGAAATCTCTGAAGAAAATCTTGAAAGGCTAATTGGCAATAGGGTAGAGGCATTAATTGAGGAACAAGTTGACGATGTAACCTATATTGGAAGAAGTGAATACGACTGTCCAGATATTGATGGAGTGGTGTATATAAATTCTGAAGAACCACTTGAAATTGGAACTTTTGTAAATATTAAGGTAGTAGACGCAATGGAATACGACCTTTTTGGAGAAATTATATGAATATAGCAAATAAACTGACTTTTTTTAGAATACTCCTTGTGCCAGTATTTGTACTAATAATGTACTTGGATTTTAGTTACTCCAATATTTGGGCGACTATTGTATTTGCAGTAGCATCTTTTACAGATTTCCTAGATGGATATCTTGCAAGAAGGGATAATCTCGTCACTAACTTTGGAAAATTTGCAGATCCCCTTGCTGATAAAATACTCTCTACTGCGGCTTTAATTTGCTTAATTGAAAAGGGAATTTTACCAGCATGGCCAATTATATTAATCGTCAGTAGGGAATTTACAATTACAGGATTTAGAATTATTGCAGCATCTGAAAATATTACTATTGCAGCAAGTAAACTTGGAAAGATTAAAACAGCTTCACAACTGGTATCCATAGTTCTTATACTTACAGGATATGAGCCACTTTTAAAAATTGGTATTCCAATATTTTACTTCTCCGTAGTATTTACAGTTATCTCTGGAGTGGATTACTTAGTAAAAAATAAAGGTGTACTGGATTTAAAAAACATTTGAGGTAGAGATGAAAGCAGAAATAATTACTATAGGCAGCGAAATTTTAATGGGAAGTATTACCAATACTAATTCTATTTCAGAAAAACTAGTATCCCTTGGGGTAAATGTAATGTACCATACCTCTGTACAAGATGACTTTGAAACCCTTGAAAGCGTTTTAAAGATTGCAAGTAGTAGAGCAGACCTTGTATTTTTAATTGGAGGACTTGGACCTACTGCTGATGATATAACTAAGGAAGCCCTTGGAAAATTTTTAGGAGTTGATTTAATAGTAGACGATTTTCAAATGAATAAAATCCTAAACTACTTTAAAGAGACTAAGAGAAATATGACCAGTAATAATATAAAACAGGCTCAAGTTTTAAAGGGTTCAATAGTTTTTGATAATCTATGGGGGACGGCTCCGGGAGAGGTTATAGAAGTAAATAATACCAAGTACTTTTTATTTCCGGGACCTCCAAGGGAATTCTGCCCAATGGTGGACTACTACCTTCCCGAAAATATTATAGACAGTAACGAATTTATTATAAAATCTCTAAATGTTATTGCCCTAGGCGAATCATATGTAGAGGATACACTGCTTAGATTGGATTTAGAGAGGGAGAATTTATCTATTAATACTTTTGCTCACTTTGCAAATACAGAGCTTAAAATTGTGTGCTACGGCTCTGACAAAGAGGCTGTACAGAAACAGGTAGATGAAGTTGTAGAAAGTCTTTATAATTCCTTTGGCAAAAATATTAATGGAGAGGAGAATATCTCCCTTGAAGAGGAGTTAATACGTAGACTTAGAGTGAATTCTACAAGGATTGCCTTTGCAGAATCCATTACTGGAGGACTACTTAGTAGTACCTTAGTAAAACATCCAAATGCCAGCGAAGTATTAAAGGCGAGTTTTGTAGTATATTCAAATGAGGCTAAGATAAATGAACTTGGGGTTAGTAGTAGTACCATAGAAAAATATGGAGTAGTAAGTAGTGAAACTGCTATTGAAATGGCTGTGGGACTTCATAAAAAAGGTTATTCAGATATTTCAATAGGAGTTACTGGAGAGGCAGGCCCTGTACCACAGGATAAAAGAGTTGGATTGGTATATGTTGCATATTACAACGGAGAGGATATTTCTGTAAGGGAATATAACTTCTCTGGAAGTAGAAGAAATATACAGGAGCGTACCTGCTATGGAATACTATCCCATTTACTTTTAAAAATAGGAGAATAGAATGGAAAAATTAGAATTTGAAGAAAAACAAAAAGCACTAGAAGAAGCCATGACGAAAAAAGAGAAAAGCAATGGAAAGGGCTCTATAATGAAATTAGGCGAAGCAGCAAAGCTAGATATAGAAGCTATTAAAACTGGTTGCCTTGGACTTGATTTAGCCCTTGGTATTGGTGGAATTCCAAAGGGAAGAATTGTAGAGATATATGGACCAGAATCCTCTGGAAAAACTACTCTAACCCTTCATATTGTAGCAGAGGCTCAAAAAGCTGGAGGAATTGCTGCATTTATAGATGCAGAACATGCACTAGACCCTAAGTATGCAAAAAATCTTGGAGTTGACATAGAAAACCTTATAATTTCTCAACCAGATACTGGAGAACAGGCTCTTGAAATTGCAGAAACACTAGTTAGAAGTGGGGCAATTGATTTAGTAATTATAGACTCAGTAGCAGCCCTTGTACCAAAGGCGGAGATTGAAGGTGAAATGGGAGATGCTCAAATTGGTCTACAGGCTAGATTAATGTCTAAGGCACTTAGAAAATTAACTGGAGCAATTGGCAAACAAAATACCACCGTTATTTTTATTAATCAATTAAGGGAAAAGATAGGAATAATGTTTGGTAACCCTGAAACTACAACAGGCGGTAGAGCGTTAAAATTCTATTCCTCAGTTCGTCTTGATATTAGAAAAATCGATACAATTAAAAAAGGTGATGAAATTATTGGAAATAGAGTTAAGGTAAAGGTTGCAAAAAATAAAGTTGCTCCACCTTTTAAAGAGGCAATTTTTGATATTATGTATGGTTCAGGAATTTCAAAGGTTGGAAATATACTAGATATTGCCACAGATTATGATATTGTAAAGAAAAGCGGGTCATGGTATAGCTACAAGGATGAAAAACTTGGACAAGGTAGAGAAAATTCGAAGGACTTCCTTGAAGCAAGACCGGAACTACTAAAGGAAATAGAAGAGGCAGTTTACGCAACTGTATTTGTAAAAGATGACGAAGAGGAAAATATTGAAGATAAATAGGTGATGACTTGAGATTTTTATATCTTACAGATAGTCATATTCGCGGTTCAAATCCGAAGAGTAGATTGGATAATTTTCAAGAGACTCTGCTGGAGAAATTAGAAGAGGTAAATAATATCGCCATGGAAAAAAACGTAGACTATATTCTTCATGGCGGAGATCTCTTTGATAGACCAGATGTATCCCTTTCAGTAATTAACGATTTTTCAAGGATGTTTACTAACTTTCATTGTCCAATCTATATAATTAGTGGAAATCACGATATATTTGGTCACAATCCTAAGACCATTAATAGAACTATTCTCGGATTACTTGTAAATCTTGGAGTATTTAACTTGGTAAACGATAGGAAAATTATTCTGGAAAAGGACGGAATAAGAGTTCAACTTACAGGATATCCCTACACCAATGATATGGACTATGTAGAAAATATTGAAAATTACAAAGTGTTAGAAGTTGAAGATGGAGTAGATTATAGTATTCATATGACCCATGGATTTTTAATGGATAAACCAATTTTAAAGGGAATACCCCATACATTAATCGAGGATATTAAGGATACTAAGGCAGATATTACCCTTGCTGGCCATTTTCACCTAGGATATAAAACCGTATGTATAGACAATAAATGCTTTATAAATCCCGGGGCTCTAGTTAGAGTTTCCAATTCAATATTGGAGATAAATAGAAAGCCAAAGGTGGTTATTATAGATTTAAAGGATAAGATTACCTTGGAAGAGGTATATTTAAAATCTGCAAAACCGGGAGTTGAAATCCTGGACAGATCAGAAATAGAAAGCCATAAGAATAAAAGGAGTCAACTCTATAAATTTCAAGAGATAATAAATTCCACGTCTAACTTTGTAAGTTTGGATATTATCTCGCTTATAACACAAATAGCAACAAATGAAAATCTTCCAGATGAGGTTAGATTAGAGGCCATAAAGAGATTTGAGGCTGCGCAGATAAGGGAGGCTGAAAAAAATTGATATATATTAGTAAAATTATATTGGAAAATTTTCAGTCTCATGAGTATTCTGTGTTGGAATTTAGTAATGGATTAAATGTTATTACTGGAAATTCAGACTCAGGTAAAACGGCTATAATTAGGGCGATAAAATGGGCTCTATTTAACGAACCTCGGGGAGATTTTTTTATTAGGGAAGGTAGTAGTGATGTAAGTGTTACTGTGTTCTTTAACAATGGACTAATAATAAAAAGGCTTCGTGGAAAATCTAAGAACAAGTATATTATGACTACTCCATCTAATGAGGAGTACCAATTTGACGGATTTGGATCAAGTGTACCAGCTGAAATTGTAGAGGCAATTTCCATGACTACTATTCCATTGGGGCAAAATTCCAAGGTCATATTAAATATTCAGGATCAACTTGATGGACCATTTCTATTACAGGAATCTCCTTCTATTAAAGCATCGGCAATAGGAAGGCTTAATGAGGTAAACTATATAGATGATGCACTAAGGGATGTAATTAAGGACAATAAAGGAAATGCCCAAATTGAAAGAAAATTAATGGGTGAAAAGGAAAAACTTGAAAGTGAAATTGATGAATACAAGTATTTAAATGACTATATAGAAAGATCAAAAAGACTAAATGAAATTATTTCACAGATAGAATCCACTGAGAACACAATTTTAAATCTACAAGCCTTAGAAAATGAATTTAGAGAAATTACAAAAGACATAGCTAAAATAAAAATGACCCTAAATGCACTAGGCAGCGTAGATAAATTAAGGGAGTATATACTACTAATTGAAAATAAAAATTTAAAATTCAAGGATTATAGTACTACGTTGGAAAAGTTTAATTCCAATTTAATCGCAATAAAAGAAATAGAAAGTTCATTAAAAAAACTATCTAACCTTGAAAATTTAGAAGAAGATATAAAAAATTTAGACAGAAAACTGTTGGAATATAATAATTTACTGACAATAAGTGAAAATCTAAATGGTATACAAAATGAATTAGGTAGTTTACAAAAAAAATTGCTTAATTTTAAGAAGATAGATGGACTAGATCTAACTACTATTTCTAGAAAAATCGACTTCTTGACGAATCTAAACATAGTTTACGAAGAATATACCGATGTTACAAAGAGAATAGGTATTGGAAATGGTTATTTAGAATTATTTTCCAATTTAGATTCTTGTGCTAGTACAGTTGAATCCATTGAAACAGTTTTAGAAAGGGCTTCAACAGTTATTTCAATTAAGGATAAACTATCTACTATTTCATCAGAAATAGTTACAACTAATGGGGAAGTAGAGGATATTACCAATAAAATTGATGGAATTATTAAAAATTATAACTTAGAAATTTCAAAGTCAGGCCTTTGTCCATACTGTTTTAATAAAGTAGACCAGGGAACTCTTTCCCATATAGAGGAACATTTGCGAGGGGAACTATGAACTATACAGATAATTTAGAAAGATTAAAGAGAGAATTAAATGATGCTCAACAGAAAAAATATAGAGCAGAGGCAAGACTTGAACAGTTAAAGACTGCCGAAAAAGAATTACTTGAAAAAATCTCCCAACTAGGTTTAAAACCAGAGGAACTAGAGGAAGAAATTAATAGACTAAAAGGTGAAATAGAGGAGCTTTTTAAAGAGGCATCTGAACTATTACCGAGAGAATACTATGGAAATTAATGAATTAAAAAGAGAAGTCAGCGCATTTTCATCTGCCATTGAAAGAGACCTTGGTGCTCTAAGTGTTTTAGAGGATAGGTTAAATGGAATTAATGTGGAACTGGAGGACTTAAAGGCTAAAAGCGAAGTACTTAGTAAGGTTTCTGTTCTATTTCAATTAACTGCAGAATATGCAAGAAATCAAGCTAAAACTCAAATTGAGGACTTAGTTACAAGATGTCTCCAGTTTATATTTGAAAATGACGTGGAATTTTTAATAGAGTTTGATACTAATGGAAATATTCCCGTTGGAGAATTTTATATAGTGTCCAATTACGACGGCTATACTGTTAAAAATAATCCAGAAAATTCCAGAGGGGGAGGGGTAATAGATTTAATCTCCATCGCCCTTAGAATATCCTTTTTGGAAATATACAAGCCTCGCCTTATGGGCCCACTAATACTAGACGAGCCGGGTAAACACATTAGCGAGGGCTATGTATTTAATCTCGGAGACTTTTTAAAGGAAACTACAAGGATGTTTAATCGCCAGATAATAATGGTAACTCACAACCCAACTCTTTCAGAATTTGCCGATGAAAGCTTTAGTGTTAGTATAAAAAACGGAGTAAGTATCATTTCCAAGAAGTCCGCTACACTTGACTAATAGAGTAAAAAACGTTAGAATTGTAATATATCAATAATGATTATGAAACTTGAAAATTTAATAAGGAGGTGTAGCTATTGGATCAATTCGTTAGAATTATTATCTATATTTTATCTGTAATTATTTGCGTAATCATTGGTTATGCAATTAGAAAATATATTGCTGAAGGTAAGGTAAATAATGCTGAAGAAGTAGCAAAGAAATTAATTCTTGATGCTCAAAAGGATTCCGAAAGCAAAAAGAAGGAGCTTCTCTTAGAGGCAAAAGATGAAATTCATAAATTAAGAACAAATGCAGATAATGAAGCAAATGCCCGTAGAAATGAACTACAACAACTTGAAAAAAGAGTTCTTTCTAGGGAGGAATCGGTTGAAAGAAAATACACTAATCTTGAAAAAAGAGAAGAACAGTTAAATAACCGTTTCGAAGATTTAAAGGTGAAATATCAAGCAGCCGATGAACTAATAGCAAAGAGAGAAGAGGAATTACAAAAGGTAGCAGGTTTAACTGCTGAAGAGGGTAAAACCCTACTACTTGCTGAATTGGAAAAGGACATTGTTCAGGAATCAGCAGCATTAATTAGAGAAAATGAAGCTAAGGTAAAGGAAGAGTCCAATAAAATTGCTAGACATGTTGTCTCACAAGCAATTCAAAGGTGTGCATCTGATCAAGTAGCAGAGAATACTGTATCAGTAGTGTCCCTTCCAAATGATGAAATGAAGGGAAGAATAATTGGTAGAGAGGGTAGAAATATTAGAACTCTTGAATCACTAACTGGAGTGGATTTAATTATTGATGATACCCCTGAAGCAGTAGTTCTTTCATGTTTTGAACCTGTAAGACGTGAAGTTGCTAGGATTGCCCTTGAAAAACTTGTTTCTGACGGTAGAATTCATCCTACTAAAATCGAAGAGAGTGTAAATAAAGCACAAAAGGAAGTTGACCAAATTATAAAGGAATCTGGTGAACAAGCTGCCTATGATGCTGGAGTACATGGTCTTCACCCTGAACTTATAAAATACTTAGGAAGATTAAAGTACAGAACAAGTTATGGACAAAATGTATTAAAGCACTCTGTAGAAGTATCTAGAATTGCTGGAATACTAGCTGATGAAATTGGCGCCGATGTAAAAGTTGCTAAGAGAGCTGGATTGCTACACGATATTGGTAAGAGTATCGACCATGAAGTTGAAGGACCTCACGTTGATATTGGAGTTGAATTAGCTAGAAAATATCGTGAAAATGAAGCAGTTATCCATGGAATTAGCGCCCATCACGGCGATGTTGAACCTACTACAGTGGAAGCTGTACTTGTTCAAGCTGCCGATGCCATAAGCGCTGCTAGACCAGGAGCTAGAAGAGAGACTGTCAATTCTTATATAAAACGTCTTGAGAAATTAGAAGAGATTGCAAACTCTTTTGATGGAATAGAAAAATCCTACGCAGTACAAGCTGGTAGAGAGATTAGAATTATTGTAAAACCCGAAGCTATTTCAGAATCAGAGATAGTTGTTACAGCAAGGGATGTTACAAAGAAAATTGAATCTGAACTTGATTTCCCAGGTATGATTAAAGTAAATGTTATTAGGGAAACAAGAGCAGTAGAATATGCAAAATAGTACACAATGAACCTGCCTATGGCAGGTTTTTTTTGGAGGCGAATATGCTAAAGAGTAGTATAGTAGATGATTTTTTAGACTATTTAAAATCCGCTAGAGGCCTTTCTGAAAATACTACTAGGGAGTATTACTACGACCTACGAACTTTTTTAAAGTATATGATGGTTAGAAAAGGACTGGCAAAGGAAGAAAATATAGAAGATGAAGTAATAGATAATGTTGACGAGGAATTTATATCCTCAATTAATAAAAGGGACATATACGCATATATGGGTTACCTAGATAAGACACAAAAAAATAGCGCTAGAACACGCCATAGAAAGATTTCATCTATAAATAGTTTCTTTAATTACCTTATAAATACCATTGATGTACTGGAAATAAATCCCCTTGAAGGAATAGATATGCCAAAGGTTGAGAAGTCTTTACCAGTTCATTTAAGCCTAGATGAGGCACTAAAACTACTAAAAACAGTTGAGAAATCTAGCAAAAATGACTTCTTAAAAAATAGAGATTACTGTATAATAACTCTATTTTTAAATACAGGTATGCGACTATCAGAACTTGCCAATATAAAGCTGGAGGACATATTTAAAGACGGTACACTAAAGGTTATAGGTAAAGGTAATAAGGAGCGTACAATCTATTTAAATAGGGCCTGTATTAAGTCCATAGAGAACTATTTAGAGGTTAGACCTAAGATTGAAAATAAATACCTATTTTTAAGCACTAGAAAGAGTAAAATAAGCAATAGATCAATTCAATCTATGCTAGAAAAATATATTAGAGAAGCTGGGTTAAGTGAAAAATATACGGTTCATAAATTAAGACATACTGCCGCAACATTAATGTACCAATATGGAAATGCAGATATACGATCCTTACAGGAGATACTTGGACATGAATCAGTATCTACAACAGAAATCTATACACATATTAATAAGGACACACTCCATTCAACCGTTGAAAATAACCCACTTTCAAAAGAAGAAATGAAATAAAAAAATATTGCACAAAACTATTATTTTGTGCAATATTTTTTATCTCCATATTGGTATCTCTAGTACATCCCCTGGATAGATTTCATCATTACTATCCTGTAAATTATTCATCTTTGCAATTTTATATAGGTATTCCCTCTTATCCATTCCACTTGGTTTATATTCTTCACTTATAGACCATAGAGTATCATTTTTCTTTACAGTATATTCTATTTTAGATTCCTTTCCCATGTAAAAACTAGTGAAATCTACTATGCGCAGTCCTGATACAAATATAAACATAATTATTAATAGCGTTACACATCTAAACTTATTTATTACCAATCTTTTCTTCTTTACAGTTTTCATAATCCACCTCATAAACATTTATTCTAAACATCCATTTAAACAAACATTCTAAATATATGTTCTTATTATAGAATAGGTGTTCGAAATTGTCAATATATTTTAAACAATTGTTTGAAATATCCGTTCGATATGTTATAATTGAAATATATTAGAATGAGGTGAATTATGTACGAAGATTTAACTCAAAGAGAAATGGAAGTATTATTTTATATAAAGAGTTTTATAGAGTCTAATGGTTACCCACCAACTGTTAGAGAAATTTGTGCTGGAAAGGATATAAAATCTACATCTACAGTTCATTATGCATTGGCAAATTTAGAAAACAAAAACTATATTAGAAGACGTTCATCTAAAACAAGGGCAATAGAAATTGTAGATATGACAGGCGATAATATACTAGAGAAAAAAAAGACAGTGGATATACCCATTGTCGGTACAGTTACAGCTGGAATACCTATACTCGCAGTAGAAAACATTAGCGATACATTTCCCCTACCAGCAGATTTTGTAAGGGATAGAGATCTTTTTATCCTAAAGGTACAGGGAGATAGTATGATAAACGTTGGAATATATTCCGGCGACTATGTAATAATTGAAAAGAGAAGCACTGCAAATAATGGAGATATTGTTCTCGCCCTTATAGAAGATGAATCAACTATAAAAACCTTCTACAAGGAAGAGGCAAGATTTCGCCTACAACCAGAAAATGATACAATGAAACCAATATATGTACAAAATGTAGATATACTTGGATTAGTAATTGGTCTATTTAGAAAATTTTAACAAAAAATAACCCCTATTATGGGGTTATTTTTATTAGTCCTGATTTTTTCATCTTATCTAGTATTTTTACCAAGGCTATTTTACAGTGGGAGTATGTTAGTCCTCCTTGAAAGTATACTGTGTAGGGTTCTCTCATTGGCCCATCGGCACTTAATTCTATTGAGGAGCCTTCTATAAATCCTCCTGCTGCCATTATTACCTTATCTGTATATCCTGGCATATCCCATGGCTCTGGGGTAAAGTATGAGTCCACTGGCGAGGCAAATTGTACCTCTCTACAAAATATCTTTAATAGTTCTGGATCTTTAAACTCTATGGACTGTATTATATCTGACCTTGGGTCCTCTACTGATGGAATACATTTAAAGCCTAGTTTTTCAAAGCAGGCTGAAAATAATGCTCCCTTTCTCGCTCCTAGTACTGTACTTGGAGATAAAAACAGTCCTTGTAAAATTTGTCTAGTTATTCCAAAGGTAAGTCCACAGTCCTTTCCTATGCCCGGTGCTGTAAGTCTACTTGCAACCTTGTTTATTAAATCCTCTCTGCCGCAAATATATCCTCCAGAATAGGCAAGTCCCCCTCCCGGATTTTTTATTAGAGATCCTGCTACTATATCTGCCCCAATTTCCACTGGCTCTAAATACTCTGTAAACTCTCCGTAGCAATTATCTACAAATACTATAATGTCTTTATTTATGGACTTTACCTCTTCTATCGCCTCTTTTATTTCAGAGATAGTAAAGGCACGTCTATCACTATATCCTGTGGAGCGTTGTATCTCTACCATTTTTGTACTTGGTTTTATATAATCCACTATTGATTTTAAATCTATACTTCCATTTACAAGGGGTATCTCTGAATATTCCACTCCTAAATCAATTAAACTTCCATCGGAATTTCCCTTAGTACCTATTACCTTAAGAAGGGTATCGTAGGGTGTACCTGTTATTGATAGAAAATGGTCCCCTCCCCTTAGAATTGAAAATAATACAAGGGAAATTGCATGGGTTCCTGAAACTATATTTGGTCTTACAAGGGCATCCTCTGATTTAAAAATACTTGAGTAAATTTCCTCTACCTTTTCACGTCCGGGATCCCCATATCCATATCCAGTTGTCCAATTAAAATCGGTAGATGCTAATTTTGACTCCTGCATTGCCCTTAGAATTTTTACTTGGCAATAATCTGCAATATCTTCATAGTTTTTAAACTCGCTTTCCATTGAAGATTCCATTTCTCTAACAAATTCTACTACCTGTGGGTCAACTCCCTCTTGTAGTAGTATATTCTCAAATTCCATAGTAACTCCTTGCGTAATTAAGTATATCCTCTCTGCTTTCTAAATCTATATCAAACCATTTTATTCTCTCATCTCGTCTAAACCAAGTTAGTTGTCTTTTAGCATAGTTTCTTGAGTGTTGTTTTATAAGTTCAACTGCTCTGTTAAAATCGGTACTTCCTTCAAGATAGTCTATTAACTCTCTATATCCTATTGCCTTTAGGGATTGGGCATCCTTTGGTGTGTATTCCAGTACGGATTTTACTTCCTCTAGTAGACCTTCTTCAAACATCTTATCTACACGTAAATTTATCTTCTCGTATAGCTTTTCCCTGTCTTGGGTAAGTCCTATCATTAGTAAATCGTAGTCCTTATTTTCATCTCTTAATTTCTCAACAAATTTTTTTCCGCCACTTTCTACAATTTCCAAAGCTCTAATTACTCTATTTGGATTTGTAGAATCTGTATTACTTGCAGCTTCAGGGTCTTTTTCTAATAGAAGTTCATAGAGAAATTTAAGTCCCTTTTCTTCCAGTAGCTTCTCTAGGTATTCCCTATACTCTAAATTTGCCTTGGTCTTATGAAAATCCAGATTATACACTAGAGAATTTATATATAGTCCCGTTCCTCCAACTACTATTGGAATCTTTCCCCTAGAATTTATTTCGTGAATTTTCTCCACTGCTAGATCTTTAAAATCTGCAACAGAAAAATACTCCCTAGGATCTACTATACTTAGTAGATGATGGGGAATATTTTCCATTTCATCTTCTCTTATCTTTGCCGTACCTATATCTAAATTTCTATAAATTTGCATTGAATCGGCGGAGATTATCTCTCCATTTAATTCCCTTGCAAGTCCCAGTGATATAGATGTCTTTCCAACTCCAGTTGGTCCAGTTAGAATTACAAGTTTTTCCTTCATCCTCTTAAAAACAGCCTTTCTATTTCCCTTTTACTTACTTCAACTATTGTAGGTCGTCCATGGGGACAGGTATAGGGTTCACTACATTTTATAAGACTTTCAATTAGAGAGTCCACTTCCATTTTAGATAGATTATCTCCAGCTTTAACTGCTGCCCTACAAGCCATTCGCATTACTTTATAAAGATTTGCCTCGTAGGAGGAATTTATACTATCTAGAGAATCTAGTATATCGTAGATTATGGAAGTATAGGAGGGTATTCCAAAGATATATGGAACTTCCCTTAGTACAATTTTATTTAGCCCAAAGTCCTCTATTACAAAGCCAAGTTTTTCAAATAGCTCCCTATTACTTTCTAAGTTCTCCCTTTGATTTGGTTGAAGTTCTATTAATTCGGGAGAGAGTAGTAACTGCCTAACTACTTTCCCATTATTATACTCCCTAATTAACCTTTCATACATTATCCTCTCGTGGGCAGCGTGTTGGTCTATTAAGTATACCTTCCCCTCCCCCTCTAGGATTATATAGGTTTTAAATGCTGTGCCAATGTAATTTAATCGGAGTAGAAAATTGTCTATTTTACTTTCTTCCGGTTCCTCTTTTATTACGGGAGCATATTCCTCTACTTCTTCCATAGCAAATTGAAGATTATCTATTTTTTTAATAGGTGTATCAATTTTTGGAGTAATAATTGGTTCAAATTGAGTATGGTTAATTTGGGGCGACTTTATGGATTTTTTCTCCTCATATATTTCAAAGATATCCATAGGTTTTAAAATCTCTTCCCTTTCGATTTTAGGAATAGTTCTATTTTCCCCAATAACCTTTCTTACTTCTCTACTTAGTATTTCAATAATATGGTTTTGGTTTGAAAGTTTAACCTCGTTTTTCTTTGGATGTATATTTACATCTATAAGAATTGGGTCAATTTCCAAGTATAGTACAAAAACTGGATACCTATTAATTGGAATAATTGAGTAGTAAATTCCATCTATTGCCCGAGAGATTTCTGGATTTTTTACATATCTTCCATTTACAATAATGTACTGGTGGTTTTTCGTAGACCTATAGAGTTTATTATTGGAGATAAATCCATTTATCTTGTAGGATTCTGTAATGTATTTAAAATTTACCAGGTTTCTTGAAATATCCCCTCCAAGAATTGAGTATAGATGCTCCTCAATATTCTCCCTTCCCTTGGAATTATATGACACCCTTCCGTCACGAATATACTTTATAGAAATACTTGGGTTTGCTAGATTTATCTTCTGCAATGTATCTAAGATGTTATTATGCTCTAAAGAGTCACTTTTTAAATACTTCTTCCTAACTGGAGTATTGTAAAAGAGCTCCCTTACAACTATTGTAGTTCCCCTTGGCATACCCACTCTTTCAAAGGGAGAAAACTTACCCTCCTCTACGGTAGTTTTAATTCCATAGGTGGCATCTTCAGTTTTAGTCATTAATTCAACCTTACTTACATGGGAAATACTTGCAAGAGCCTCGCCGCGAAATCCTAGGGTGTAAATATTGTATAGATCCTCTGCCGAAGTTAGTTTTGAGGTGGAATGTCTTAGAAATGCAGTTTTAATACTTCTCTCTACAATTCCAACCCCATCATCTCTAACCATTAAAAATTCAGAAGGGGAACCTTTAACTTCAATTAATATATTTTTAGCCTCTGCATCAATTGCATTTTCAACTAATTCCTTTACAACAGATGCTGGATTTTCTATAATCTCTCCCGCTGCAATTTTAGAAATAGTAACGGGGTCAAGTACTTTAATTTCCTTCATTCTTTGCCTCCTTTACAATTCTGTCTAGGAGATTTAACGCCTCTAGTGGTGAAATAGAATTTATTTCAATTCCACTAATTTTTTCAATTAATTCACTTTTTTCTCTAACAACTACTCTTGATTCCTCCGGTACTTTTACATTGGAAGTATCGGCAGATAGTATTTCCCTTGCCCGAGTAATTATTGGCTGGGAAATTCCAGCTAATTTTGCAACGTCTATTCCGTAGGAATTACTACTATACCCGGGAAGAATCTTTCGTAAAAAAACTATATCATC
>CAYFUL010000004.1:36682-48205 GCA_964346375.1 uncultured Peptoniphilaceae bacterium | reverse complement strand
ATTTCAAATTCTTCTCCATTTGCCCTCTTACACTTTATGGAATTATCCATAACTTGTGAAGCCGTAGTTTCTAAATGAACTGGTACATTTTTCCAATTAAACCAATCTCGTAAATAGGATGAGTTTGCTAGGCATATACCCCTTTGGGCAATAAGGTCGTCTTTCATCTCCACTATCTCTACGTCTTTTTCATTTAGTGCAAGTTCATAGGCTATTTCACAACCTGTTAATCCGCCACCTACAACTACTACATTCTCTCCAACTTCCTTTCCATTTAAAAAGTCTATTGCCTCTATCATCTTTTCATATCCAGGAATGGAAGTAAGTACCCTTGGCTTTGATCCCGTTGCAATTATTACTGGGTCTGTTCCCAATTGAGTTGTATCTGTAATTTCTCTATTATACTCCACAGGAATATTTAACTCATTAATTTGTCTTACCATCCAATTTAAAAAGTCTCTTAATTTTACCTTGTAGCTTTCTGCACTACCTGGTATAAATACTCCTCCAAGTCTATCTGTCTTTTCATAGATTACTGGATTATGTCCCCTTAATTTTAAAACTCTTGCCGCTTCCATTCCACCTAGTCCACCGCCAATAATATGAACTGTTTTTGGCGAGTCCGTAGTTTTTATATAGTGCTTATCCCACTGCATCATCTCTGCATTTACGGCGCACCTTGCTAAATTTAATGAGTCGTGTAAATCTTGGTCATTTGGTACTCCCTTGTAGTGGCTCATATTAAAACAAGCGTTGTGACAAAGTATGCATGGGCGAATACTTTCCTCTCTATCCTCAATTACCTTTGTAAACCACTCTGGATCTGCAAGGAAATTTCGTGCAAGTCCCGCTCCGTCAATTTTACCTGCACCAATTGATTCGCTGGCAGCTTCTAGGGTCATTCTTCCAGCTGAAACTACAGGAATATTTACATGCTCTCTTATAAATTCTACGTCCTCTAGGTTACAATTTTCTGGCATATAGATTGGTGGGTGAGCCCAGTACCACGCGTCGTAAGTTCCGTTGTCGCAGTTTAGCATATCGTATCCTGCGTCCTCTAGTATTTTTGCAGTTAGTATAGATTCCTCTCTATCCCTTCCTACTTCAACATACTCCTCTCCCGGCAATGCTCCTACTCTAAATCCCTTGGTCTTAGATTCCACAGAGTACCTTACTGAAACTGGGAAGTCCTCGCCGCAGGCCTTCTTTATCTCCTGTACGATTTCTGTTGCAAAGCGCAGTCTATTTTCTAAACTACCACCGTATTTATCAGTTCTCTTATTTGTGTATTTAGTTGCAAATTGATCTAGTAGGTATCCCTCGTGAACTGCGTGGATTTCTACACCGTCTACTCATGCCTCCATAAGTAATTTTGCAGTCTTTCCAAAGGAATCTACTACCTCTTCAATTTCTGGTATGGTCATCTCCCTTGATGGAACTTTATCGGACCAGCGGTTTGGAAGTGGACTTGGGGCAGCAGTAATTCTATCTAAATTCATTACAGGTTTTGATAGAACCTTCAGTATTGGATTTGTGAAAAGTGTTTCCATTAGTGGAGAGATGGTAAAACTTCTACCAAATCCCGCAGTAAGTTGTACAAATAATTTTGCACCAGTCTTATGAAATTCTGGCATCCATCTTGCCAAATCTTCATACATTGCCGTATTTTTATGTAACCAGGCTCCAAACATTGGATTGTAAACTGGTTGGCATCCTGGTAGAAGTAGCCCTACGTTATTTTTTGCTACCTCCATAATAAATTTTGCTCCAGTTTTATCGAAGTGATGCTTTTCCATCCAACCTAGTAGATTTGTACCACCCATTGATGTAAGTACAATTCTATTTTTTATTTCTAGATTTCCTATTTTCCAAGGGGTAAGTAAACTTTCGTATTGTTTTTTCATTTAGTACCTCTCATTCTAGTGTTACTGTTCCATCTTCTGTAACGGTTATAGTCATTCCATCCTGTACATATTCTAAAAATTCATCTCACAATGAATCTATTACAGGCATTTCAATATCGTCTAGCCATACATCTTGAAGGATTGCTCCCGCTCCCGCCAGTGAATCTATGGGAAGGGAGAATAACATACAAGCAGGCTGCCTTTTCATGGCACAGGCGCAGTATAGTACTAGACCGCCAGTTGTAGATCCTATTGTCTGTTGTAGACATAGAGCCTTTCCTGCCATAGGCTTTTTATACAAATCGGAGTTATTTTGATCTCCACAAGTTGCATTTTTATCCCCAAACATAAGTGCCTTTTGAAAAGATGCAAGGGTATTTAGTCCCTGCCTTGATACAAGTGCAGGAGCAGTAATATTCCCTGGTGCTACAACTCGTCCTTTAAAAGTTTTCATATTGCACCTCTAGTAATTTTTTCTAGTATTTCATCGTCTGTATAGTACCTTGCGGAAGTATAGGTTCTCAATTTATTACTTGAAGTAATTACAGGAATCTTTTCACTAAGAGGATTGTTCATATACATTAGCGGGCAAATATAGGACAGTATTATCCCAGTTTTATTTAATATTTCCCACTCAGGTAGTTTTTTAAATGCCTCAATTACATCAGGGGCAGTAGTAAATACAGTAGGAATTGAAACTCTACTTCTACTATTTTTTTCAAGGCTTTTTGAAATCTTTACTGTCCATGAGGTAAGTTGCTCTAAACTCATGTGAGGACAGCCCATAAAACAGAGTTTAGGCTCTGCATTTTCATCCTTCCAAATTACAGGATAGCTTTTATAAATTCTATCTAGTTCCTCGTCGTCAATTTCGTAAATTTTTGCATCCTCTTTTACTAAATCACGACCAAATTTTACAGCTTCGGGAGTAATTCCCTCAACATGGTATAGTCCAACTGCACCATTTGAAGCAGTAGCTACGCCAAAATCCTTTAAATATGTACTGGAACTTTCGTCAAGGACATTTCCAAGCCAAGAATCTAGTCCAATAATATAGGGGACATCTTCCATAACCTTCATTCCAATTGCAGAACCAAGTAATTGTGCCTCTGGCTTTTAGTGGTGTTAATCTTTACAATCCAACTAGCCTTTCTTCCCTCGTCAGTTAGTAGTCTAAAGTATGGAATATAACCAACTATTGAACCCATTAAATCTATTATCCCTGAATTTCTATTACACCTTGCTCCCAAAACTGAATTTGCAAAGACTACTGCCGAAGATTCAGACCAGTTTATAACCTCTCCCATCTTAGGTCTATTACCAACTTCTTCTAGGTAACAAGCACAGGTAAATCCGTTGTTATCCTTTAGTCCAAGTTTGGAAAGTTGTTTTTCATAGTCATACTGTTTTGAATACATAAAGTGTTTAAAAATTAAGTTCTGAATAAATTTTACAGGTACATTTGGATCAAGTGGTCTTGGATCGGCGGTAAACTTCTGCTTGGAAACTGACCCTTCTTCAATTAACTTATCCATAAGATCGTAGACAGGACCAAGTGCCTTTAAACCGAAGGAAGTTACAAGATGGTTGTACTCCACAGTAATAGGAACCATTTTTTCAGCACCAAAGAGTTCGCCGTAACGTACCATCGTCTCCATTACCTTTGCCTTAATTTCTCCATCTCTTCCATTTAGTATTTCAACTTGCTCATCAGTCAAGTTCATCAAATAATTTTTCACAAGCACCTCCTATAAACCCCTATATATTAATTATATTATGTATAAAAAATTAGTAAAAGAATTGGGGACAAGTTTTGAAAATAATTTAACAAAAGAATTTGATTCTCATAAAAAATTTAATAGCATATATTTTTTTATGAGAGTCTGGATAGAATTTTAAAGTATGGAGATTATTGAAAAATACAGATATAATAAAATACTTTTTATTTAAATGAAGGGGAACCAGGGGAGAAATATTATTACAATGCCAAAAGTTTCTATCTAGGATATTTGGTTTTTGAGTTTATTTGAAAGTATTAACAAAATCTAATTCTCATAAAAATTTATATAGTATATAATTTAATTGGTGATAATATGAATGAACTAAAGAGAATTGGACTTGAGCTACTGTTTTTTAAAGGGAATGACTGTGGACTTTGCGATGGAATGGTTTTAAAGACTGAAGATGAACTGTCCAAGTACAATATTCCCATAATATATGTGGACTTAGATAAAAATCCAATGTTAAGGGGAGAGTATGGTGTATTTTCCTTTCCAACTCTACTTTTTTTAAAGGATGGAGTTGAAATTGAAAGAGTAGGTGGATTTTTTGACCTTACTCGCATGATTCAAGCTATAAAATTTTACAGTGTAATTGAAGGGGAGGCATAATGGAATTTAATCTTACAATTATTTTAGGACTGGTACTACCGGGAATTGCAACTGCCCTTGGTGCAATACCCATATTTTTTACAAGAAATGTCTCCCAAGGACTACTTGATACACTACTTGGAGCAGCTGCTGGGGTTATGCTTGCGGCAACTTGTTTTTCACTAATACTACCCAGTATGGAGTATGGAGGTGGGGGTACTAGCGCCGTATTAATTACCTCCCTTGGAATATTTTTAGGGGCAGTAATGCTAGATTTAATAGATAAGTTTGCCCCACATGAACACTTAATTGACAAACGAGTTGAGGGAACTAATACAGAGAGTTTAAAAAAGATATGGCTTTTTGTAATTGCCATTGCCATTCACAACTTACCTGAAGGAGTTGCAACGGGAGTTGCTTTTGGAACTGAGGATATAAATAATGGAATCTCCATTGCTGTGGGAATAGGTCTACAAAATATGCCTGAGGGAATGGCGGTGGCACTATCTCTAGTTAGAGAGGACTATCCGTTAAAAGACGCATTTATTGTAGCGGCAATTACTGGATTTGTAGAGCCAATAGGAGCATTACTCGGTTACTTTTTGGCTTCGATTTTTAATCCACTTATTGGGCTTATACTTGCCCTTGCAGCAGGAGCGATGTTATTTGTAATTAGCGACGAAATTATTCCAGAAACTCATTCAAACGGATATGAAAGACAGGCAACCTATGGAATAATAATTGGATTTATTGTAATGATGATAATGGATGTAATATTGGGGTGAATATGTTTAGTAAATTTATTGAGAGTATAGAGTTAGAGGAAAATCAAAAGTTTTATGGGGGATTTTTTAAGTTGGATAGAAGTGGAGTATCCAGATTTTAAAAAGGAGATAAAGTGGAACCAACCCATGTACACCTACAAGGGTACCTTTATAATTTCTGCAGTGCCCTATAAAAAACACATTGCCCTTGCAGTGGAAGTAGCTCCACTTGAAATGTACAGGGAAGAACTTACTAATGCAGGATACAAAGTTGGGAAGGCAACTATTAGTATTCCATGGGGAAGTGTAATAGACCATGATCTTATGAAAAAATTAATAGACAAACAGCTTGAGGACAAGAAAGATTTTACAAAATTCTGGAGATAGTTAAAAAATTCTTACAATTTTTGCCGAAACTGGAAATTTTTTAGAGGGGGAGTAAAATATAAATAGGAGGTACTTATGAAAAAATTTCTATTATTTATTTTACTTAGTACAATTCTAGTTGGTTGTAAAAAAGAAAGTAGCCTACTGGACTATAAGACGGAGTATGTGGGAGATGCTTCTAAGGTTAGCCAAATTGTAGATAAACAAAATTACAAGGAGGGGATTTCAACTCATGGAATTGAAATTGAGTCTAGTAATAAGCCCTACGGACTTGTAGTAAATTTAAAGACCACAGAGGGAATTTATCCCGAGGATTTAATTGACAACGCAGCTGTTACCTTTGCACTAATTGATAATTTAGATGATTTAACCTATAGATTAGAGGAAGGGGACATAAAATTCCATAGGGACGGAGTAGAAGAATACCTTGAAAAAGAAGGATATTCCTATGAAAAATTATGTAGTAGTGGGGATGAAATTGAGAAGCTTTTAGAAAGGTAGAAGTATTTAATTTACGATTTAAATTGTCGGGGTTATGCCCCGATTTTTTTATTGGGATTGAGGAATAAATTTGTAACAAAATAGGGTTGTTGTTTAGATAATAATACATTTGTTCCGTGGAATGGTTTGGTAATAAAACACGGACACATTGTAACGGGCGGCTCGGGACGTGCCGCCCCTACCGAGAGTAATTTGCGTTGAATGGGTTTCATATTAGCGGTGGGTTATGTGTTGGTATTTTATGTAGTCAATATATATTTGTGAATTTTGGTAGGGTGTCGGGCGTCCCCGCCCGACCCGCGGGGAGAGGGCATCGATATTGTGGAATAGATATGTAATAAAACCCGAACACATTGTAACGGGCGGCTCGAGACGTGTCGCCCCTACCAAGAGCTTTGAAATAGTATTGATTTGTTCAATGTACGGATGTTTTGAATATGGTGTAATTCAATGTGTTGGTATAAAAATGAACCATGGTAGGGTGTCGGGCGTTCCGCCCGACCCGAGGGGAGTTGACATCGGTACAATGGAATATATTTGCATTGGAAATTATTTTTCGAATTCCAATTTTATAAAATTCGAACACAACGTAAGGGGGGATCTAAGACGATCCGCCCTACCGTAGGTTTTTAAATTGTATATATTTGTTCAATGTACCGATGATTTTGAATGTGGTGTAATTTAATACGATTGGTATAAATATTATCAAATTTTCTAATCTTAATTTTCTTTGTCTTATGGTCCTTTATTTTGTACAATAACATTGGAGGTAATTATGAATTATAAAATAAATGAAAAATTAATTGACGGATACAATATATACTTTGTTGAAAATAATGAGGGAGAACATTTTAAAAAGATTGGTGGCTTTAAGGTCCATACTGTTTTTAAAGATGGCGTAGAGGCAATGGTGGTAGTGGTAGATGAAAATTCTCCAAGAAAGACCATTACCCTTGGAAACAAAATCTTTCATGAATTAAATTCTAGAAATTTTACAGAGGCAAACTTAATTTTTGAGGACTCTATAGATTATTCAACTGTCCTAAATATCTTTGAGGGATTTTTACACGGAGAGTACTCCTTTGACAATTACAAGGAGAAAAAATTTGAGGTACATCTTTTAAATATCACCATTAACCATCCAGATGCTTGCAAGGATGATTTTAAAAAGAGAGTTGGAATTATTGAAGGAGTTAATACTACTAGAGAGGTTGTAAATATTCCTGCAATAGATATGTACCCTGAAACCCTAGGGAAATTTGCTGAAGAAAAACTCTCTTCCCTTGGTGTAAATGTAAAGGTTCTTGGTAGAGATGAAATTGAAGAACTTGGTATGAAGGCTTTTCTTGCAGTAGCGGAGGGTTCGGACAAGGAGCCTAAACTGATTATTATGGAATATTATCCAACAGATGGAGATTCCATTGCCCTTGTTGGAAAAGGACTTACCTACGATTCTGGCGGATATGCTATAAAATCTGCCGGTCGTATGGTTACAATGCACTGCGATATGGCTGGCTCAGGTACGGTAATCGGTACAATCTATGCCCTTGCAAAAAATAAGGTACAGAAAAATGTAATAGGTATTGTTGCCGCATGTGAAAATATGATTTCTGGAAGGGCATATAAAAACGGAGATATTATTAGCTCCATGAAGGGAACTTTCATTGAAGTTGGCAATACTGATGCAGAGGGTAGACTTACCCTTGCAGATGCCATTTACTACGCAGCTACTAAGACCTCTGCAAGTACTATAATAGACATTGCAACTCTAACTGGAGCCTGTGTAGTTGCCCTTGGTGAAAAAACTACTGGCGTCCTTTCAAATTCCGACGAGCTATACGAAAAGATTTCAAATTCTTCTAAGGAAGTTGGAGAATATTTTTGGAGATTGCCAGATTTTGATGTTCTTGATGAACTTCTTGAAAGTAAAAGGGCAGATATTGTAAATGTAACTGGCTCTTACGGCGGCGCAATTACTGCGGGACAATTTTTAAAGAGATTTAATGAGGATAAAACATGGGCACATCTAGACATAGCTGGCCCTGCATATACTACTAAGGCATTTGACTATATTCCCTACGGCGCAACTGGAATCCCTGTAAAGACTCTATATAATTTTCTTAGTAGATAATAATTTCCGCCCTTTGCAACTATAAGTAGCGAAATTTTAAAGCTGCCTTTATGGAATGACACCTACAGTAACACTATAATGGTGGTACAAAAAGGAGGTAATTATGATTTTTGTAGACAAATTAATTAAACTTAGAAAAAATATGGTTAGACTCAAGAACAATTAGCAGAGCAGATGGGAGTAAGTCGTCAATCCATTTCCAAATGGGAAGGGGCACAATCTGTTCCAGATCTTGAAAGAATTCTTGAACTTAGTAGAATTTTTGGTGTAAGTATTGACTATCTACTAAAAGACGATATGGAAGATGAGGAGTACAATTTAATCGACGACTATCAGGAGAGCGAGTACACCTTAAATTTAGAAGAGGTTAACGAATTTTTTGACCTAAAGCGTGAATCTTCTATGCCAATTGCAAGGTCCATTGCCCTATGTATTCTATCTCCAGTACCACTATTTATACTACTTGGACTTAGGGAAATTTATCCGGAGTTTATTTCAGAGCAGATTACCATACTTGGAGTAGGTATAATTTTACTATTAATTGCAGTGGCAGTTTATTTCTTTGTAGATTGGGGAATGAGGCTTTCAAAATTTGACTACATCGAGAAAGAACCTATTGTACTTGAATATGGAGTTGAAGGATTTTCAAAGAGTGCAAAGGAAAAATTTGCTCCGATTTATAGAAGAAGTATAAGTTTGGGAATCGTGCCCATTATTCTATGTCCTTTGCCATTATTTGTAATACTTGCACTTATTGGAGAAAAGGATGGACCCCTTATACTTTCCATTGGGGTGATACTAATATTAATCGCCGCAGGAGTATATACTATTGCAAAATCAAAAATCTATTGGGATGGAATTAACCAAGTTCTTGAAGAAGAGGACTATACTAGAGAAAAGAAGAAGATGGGCGTAAAAATCGGAATAATTTCTGGAGTGTACTGGCTAAGCGTAACGGCAATTTATTTAGGAATAAGTTTTATTGGAAATAGTTGGGAAAATTCTTGGATAGTTTGGCCTGTAGCAGGGGTTTTATTTGGAATAGTTATGTTAATTGCACAGTATTTTTTTTCGAAAAGAGAGACTCTTTAAAAGAGTTTACGATATATGAAAAAACAAAGTAAAATTAGATTTTAACAGGCTCTCTTTACAAAAGCCTGTCAATTATTTCCTTACACTCTTTTAGGCTTAGACCACTTGCATCTTTTAGAACCCTTATCGCTTCTACAGGACGTCCATAGTCTACTAGTGTAGTAATTTCATCTATTAGTTTTTCGTCCTCTAGTTTATTAAATAACTCTCGTTTGGAATCAAAGCTCTTTGAAGTAAATTTCGAGGAGCTTTTTAATTCTTCAATTTCATAGGAAAGTGTTCGAAGTTTATAAAATACCAATAAAAATCCGATGGCTATTAATATGTAGATATAGTTCATAAATCCCCCTAAAAATGGAGCTAGTGGCGGGAATTGAACCCGCAACCTGCGCGTTACGAATGCGCTGCTCTGCCTATTGAGCCACACCAGCATATTTTTATTTTATCACAATTGTTACAAAAAACAGTATTTGTAACATAACTTGGGTAAATTAATATTATAAAAATAAAGGAGGTACTATGAAAATATTAGCAATTGTAGGATCGTTAAGAGAGAAATCATATAATTTACAGTTGGCGAAAAAAGCCAAAGAATTAGTTGGAGATAGAGCAGAATTTGAAATACTTGAATATAGAGATATACCATATTTTAGTGAGGATTTAGAAAAAAATCCCCCTGAAATTATTACTTCTATAAGAAATAAAGTTGATGAGGCAAATGGACTTTGGATTTTTTCTCCAGAGTACAATCATTTCTTCCCGGGAGTATTAAAAAATCTACTTGATTGGCTTTCAAGACCTATTGCTGGTAGAGATACTCCACTTTTAAAACAAAAGCCTGTTGCAATTAGTGGAGCAAGTCCGGGAATGAGTGGAACTGGTTTAATGCAAGACCATCTTGTTACTATGCTTAGTTTTTTAGATATGGATATTATGAATGCACCAAGGCTTACTATTCCAAATGTACTAAACCAAGTTGACGAAGATGGTAATTTAAAATTAACTGAAAGTCTAGAGTTTTTAGAAGGACAGGTTAGTGCATACTTGGAATATTTAAATAAGTAAAATTGCCGAGAAATCAGCTTTTTTATAATTTTTAGGAGGTGTTGTATGAAAAAGACTAGGGGAATTATATTTATCTTCCTATTAATTCTCGTTATGGGAGTTAATGTCTTTGCAGAGTCGGAGATTAAAATTAAGTACAATGGAGTTTTTTTAGAAAGTGATACTCCGCCAGTTATTGAAAATGACAGGGTACTTGTTCCACTGCGAGTTGTGTCTGAAAATTTAGGGGCAGTAGTTGAGTGGAAAGAGGAAACTAAGGAAATTATACTTACTAGAGGTAGTGAAACCATAGTATTTCAAATAGGTGTTCCTAAATATATTAAAGACGGCTCTGAATTTTTATTAGACGTTGAGCCAAAGATTATTAACAGTCGTACCATGGTACCACTTAGAGCAGCTGCTGAAGCTCTTGGCGAAATTGTAAATTGGGATGGGGGAAATAGAATTGTACTTATTGGAGAAAATCCTGCTCCAGTTGTAGCTCCAATTCCAGAGCCCGTTGCCCTTACTGCAGTTCCACAGCCTGAAAATACTCCTCAGGTTATTGAAAATAATGAGGAGAAGGGAATTAGACCTACTGGTTGGCAAGATCCTAAGGACCCTGCATGGAAGTATAGTAATGGACTTATAATTGGTAATAGAAATAGTATGAAGTATCACTTACCAACTGGAAAATCCTATAGAAGGGTTAGTGTAAAAAATGCAGTATTTTTTAATACTGAACAGGAAGCAAGGGACGCAGGCTTTGTTAGAGCCGGAGACAGTTAAGGAAATAGTTAAGTTTAACCCTCCACATTGTTACAGTGTGGAGGGTTTTCTATTTTGTTTTAAAGTGTAATTTTTATAATAATATGGTAAACTATAAGGGTTAAGAGGTGATTATATGAAAAATACTCAGAGGTATGCAGGATTATTTCTTCGTACATTAATTCTTGCATCTCTAGGAATTTTCTTTCCAGTTTTATATATTTTTCTTCCTTACCACTACGTAGTTGAATCCATGGAGGATGGAATTATAAAGATAATGAGTCTATTTTTAGGTCTATGTCTATTAATGGGTCTTATTATTAGTCCAACTATTGGTTTAAGTTTACTTGCTCTTTTTGGACCACTAATACTAATTTTCCACTACATGATCAGTACAAATAGGGAAGTAAATGAAACCCTACTAGCTTCAACTTCCATATTTTTATTCTCGCTAGTATATACTCTGTATACTGCAGGAGTTACTCCAGAGGCACTAAATTCTCCAGAGGGTTTAGAGAGTTTTATAAAGGTTTTTGAAAGTGTAGGAGAGATGACTTTAGGGA
>CAYFUL010000004.1:20612-36672 GCA_964346375.1 uncultured Peptoniphilaceae bacterium | reverse complement strand
TGTACTACAATGGAGTTAGACAGATTCCATCTGTACTAATTATTACGTCTCTTGCTACAGCCTACTATACCTTTACCCTTACTGGAAGGACACTTATGTTAAAGGGTAAGATTATTAAACAGCCAATTCAACTAAGGTACTTTACCTTTTCTAGGGCAGTACTTGTTGGAGGAGTAGTTCTTTTTGTACTTCCTCTACTTGGAATTGACTTTGGTAATTTTGAAGTCCTATTACTAAATTTAAGAATGTTAGCCCTATTTTTTATCATCGTTCAAGGAGTAGGGGTTATTAGTTATTTTCTAAATAAAAGGGGAGTAAAGGGAATTCTCTTTACAATAATTATTGGACTTTTTATTGCTATGCCTATTCTAAACTTTGCTCTAGTATTAATTGGAGTTCTAGATTTAATTATGGACTTTAGGAAATTACGAGGTGTACGATGAGGGAATTTAAATTTGACGACATTGCCATCTACGCCATACTACTGGGAGTAATTTCTCTAATACTCTTTATACTATCTCCATACCTTGGTATTGTTGCCATAGCTGCATCAGTTTGGGCAGTTTATACTCTATATAAGACCATAGTAAAGTTTTATGACGAGGCGAAGAGAAGTATATCCAAGGTAAAATTAGACCTGGATTCTGTAGCAAAACATGCAGTATTTAATATGCCCTTTCCACAAGTTGTACTTGGAGAAGAGGGAAATATTATTTGGTACAATACAGATTTTATACACCTATTTGATGACGAGGATATATCAAATAAATCCATTGGGGATCTTCTTAGTATTGATATGAGAGAAGTCCACAGTAGTGGAAATAAATCTAAGATAGACGTTTTACACAGGGGAGTTAATTACAATGTATTTATAAATATTGTAAATAGAAAGACTACGGCAGATATTGAAGAAAAACTTGTAATGCTCTACTTTGTAGACGATTTAGGCAGACAAAAACTTGTAGAGAAGTACAAGGGCGATAAGGCACTAGTTTTAAAAATAGAAGTGGATAATTTTTCCGATGCGCTAGATTCTACAGAGGGGAAATTGCGACCAATATTAATTGCAGAGATAGACTCTACAATTAAGGACTACTTTGCAAATTACAATGCCCTAGTCTGTAAAACCTCTGATGACTCCTACGTTGTAGTACTAAATTATTCAGCACTAGAGCAAATTAAGGAAAAGAGGTTTGACCTACTAGACGATGTACGAGATTTAGACCTTGGTAATAGCCTTCCTATAACACTATCCATTGGAGTGTCTTCCTATGGACTAGCCCTATCAGAAGGAGACGAGGACGCAGATACTGCACTAGACATTGCCCTTGCAAGAGGGGGAGACCAGGCAGTAGTTAGGGTAGCTGAAAACTACGAGTTCTTTGGTGGAAAATCAAAGGCTGTGGAAAAGAGAAATAAGGTAAAGGCGAGGGTTCTTGGAACTGCATTAAGACAGCTTATAGATTCCTCAAAGGACGTCTATATTATGGGACATAAAAATGCAGATATGGACGCAATTGGCTCTGCTATAGGTGTACTTCGTGCAGTTACCAATAGGGGAAAAGAGGGATATATTGTACTGGAACACTCTAACCCATCTATTGACAATCTAATGGTTAGAATGGAAGCAGAGGAGCCAGATATGTATGCCAAGGTTATAGGACATGACTTTGCCCTTTCAAACATTGACCCGGGCTCACTATTAATCCTTGTGGATAATCACAAGCCATCCTTTACAGAGTGTCCAGAGTTAATTGAAAAGACTACACAAATCGTAGTAATAGATCACCATAGACGAGGTAAGGAATTTGTAGAAAATCCTGTACTAAACTATATTGAACCCTATGCAAGTTCAACATCAGAGCTAGTAACAGAGATGTTAACCTATATGAATGACGATTTAAATCTATCCCACTTTGAGGCAGATGCTCTAATGAGTGGAATAGTAGTAGATACGAAAAACTTTAGCTTCCAAACGGGAGTACGTACCTTTGAAGCTGCCTCTGTACTTAGACGTGCAGGGTCAGATATGTTAAAGGTAAAGGCACTTTTCCAAGACGACTATGACACCATTCGTTCAAAGGCAGAGGTTCTAAATCGTGCGGAGATGTATAGAGAAATATTTGCAATTTCCACAATGGAAAGGGATTCTGCAAATTCAATATTAGTTGCAGCCCAAGCAGCGGACGAACTACTGGATATTAATGGAATAAAGGCATCCTTTGTCCTAGTAAAAGTTGGAGATAGAATTCACATCTCTGGAAGGAGTAGGGGAGATATTTCCGTACAACTAATCCTTGAAAAACTAGGAGGCGGCGGCCATCTATCCATGGCTGGGGCGCAGGTAGACCACCAAACTATGGAAGAGGCAGTTGAAAATATTAAGATTGTAATTGATGAATATATGAAGGAGGAATCAGAAGAATGAAGGTAATACTATTAAAGGATACTAAAGATCTGGGAAAAGCAGGAGATTTAGTAGAAGCTAAGGATGGTTATGCCAGAAATTTCCTATTTCCTAGAAAAATTGCCATAGAGGCAAATGATGAAAATATGAAAAAATGGGAGGAGGAGCAGGCGCGACTTCGTGAAGTTGAAAGACAGAATATAGAAGATGCAAATGCCCTTGCAGATAAATTAAAGTCCCTTAAAGTGAAAATTGAAGCCAAGGGCGGAGAAAGTGGTAGACTATTTGGAGCGATAACTTCAAAGGATATTGCAGAGGCTCTAAAGGCTCAACATGGAATAGATATAGACAGAAGAAAGATAGAATTAAAAGAGAATATAAAAAACAGAGGAGCATACTATGTTCCAGTAAAACTTTACACAGAAATATCTGGAGTAATTAAAGTAGAGGTTGTGGGAGTATAATGGAAGCGAGAATTCCACCTAATAACGAAGAGGCGGAAATTTCCCTACTAGGTGCAATGCTCCTATCGAGAGAGGCAATAAATACGGCAGTGGAAATCCTAGGGCCAATGGACTTTTATAGACCAGCCCATGGGGAAATTTTCTCTGCCATTTCTTCCCTTTACTTGGGAAATGTTCCCGTTGATTTAATAACAGTAACAAATGAATTAAAAAGACGCGATAAATTGGAAAGCGTTGGAGGAAATACATACCTTGCAAATTTAACGGCGGCAGTTACAACGGTAAGTAATGCAAAGTACTACGCCGATATAATAAAGGAAAAGTCCACCCTTCGCGCCCTAATAGATAATTCTGAAAAGATAATAGGCTCTGCCTACTCTCCAGACGCACAAGTAGAGGCGATTATAGAAAAGGCGGAGAAGGGTCTATTTGATATTACCCAAAATGTAAATAACAATGGACTTGTTCCAGTAAGAGAGGCGTTGTTGGAGAGTTTTTCCCAAATAGAAAAGCGGGCACAAAATCCATTTTCCATTACGGGAGTCCCAACAGGTTTTATAGACTTGGATAAAAAACTTTCGGGTCTACAAAAATCGGACTTTGTACTACTTGCAGCAAGACCATCTATGGGAAAGACTGCCTTAATGGTAAATATTGCAGTAAATGCAGCATTAAAGGAAGATGCAAAAGTTGCAATGTTTTCCCTTGAGATGAGTAGAAATCAGCTGGTACAGAGAATAATCTCCTCAACTGCCCATGTGGATTTGCAGAAGATAATCAGTGGAAATCTAACAGAGGACGAATGGGCTTCTATAATAAATTCCATGCCCCATTTAGGGGATATGAACTTGGAAATAGACGATACGGCAGGAATTTCTCCAATAGAGTTAAAGGCAAAGTGTAGAAGGCTAAAGATGGAGAAGGGACTGGATTTAATCGTAATAGATTATTTACAGCTAATGCAAATGCCAGGGAGAGTAGAAAATCGTCAACAGGAGATCTCTGCCATTTCTAGAAATTTAAAAGCCATAGCAAAGGAACTAGACGTACCAGTTCTTGCCCTATCACAGCTATCCCGTTCACCAGAAAGTCGCCAGGATAAAAGGCCAATACTATCGGATTTAAGAGAGTCGGGAGCAATAGAGCAAGACGCCGATGTAGTAATGTTTTTATATAGGGACGATTATTACAACAAGGAAAATTCAGAAAAGCCAAATGTTGGCGAGGTAATAATTGCAAAGCATAGAAATGGTCCAACGGGAACAGTGGAATTAATATTCAAGAAGGAATTTACAAAGTTTGTAAATATGAAAAGGGATTAGTGTAATTTTTTTGTGTATTGGTATTGTGGGAAAAATTGGTATTAATATTTGTATCGAAGGTGGATTTGTAATTGGAATAGTCAATCGTTTCAAAAAGAACCATGGTAGGGGTCGGGCGTCCCTGCCCGACCCGCGGGGAGAGGGTATCGGTAATTTGAAATGGATATTTATTAAAAAATATGCAACATTATCATCGGTACTACAAAACACATACATAAAAACCCAACCCACAAAAATCAAATAAAATAACGAGGAAATAATGGATATAATAAAAGTCATAATATTTGGAATAATTGAAGGCCTTACAGAATTTCTACCAGTATCTTCTACTGGCCACCTTATACTTGCAGGGAGTTTACTCCCAATGGAACCACCCCAGTTTAAAAATGCCTTTGACATAATAATTCAACTTGGGGCAATTCTTGCAATTGTGGTACTCTACTTTAATAGACTTAACCCATTTGTAAAGAGAAATGGCAAACTTAAACTATCTCCAAAAAAAGTAAACCTTTGGAGTAAAATCATTGTAGGCTGTGTTCCAGCCGCAGTTTTAGGACTTCTCCTAGATGATTTTATAGATGCCCATCTATTTAATCCACAAGTAGTTACTGCAACTCTACTTATCTACGGAGTAATAATTATTCTTATTGAAACTAAGTTTAAGGGAAGCAATAAGTACAAAAGCGTTCAAGAGATTTCATATAAAACTGCCCTTGGTATTGGACTATTTCAATGTCTAGCAATGATACCGGGAACTAGTAGATCTGCTGCAACTATTATTGGGGCAACAGTTCTTGGGGCAAGTAGAGTAGCTGCGGCAGAATTTTCATTCTTCCTTGCAATACCAACTATGATTGGGGCAACTCTTCTTAAAGTTATAAAGCTAGGTAATGTACTTACTTCATACCAGTGGTTTTTAATTGCCCTTGGTTTTATTGTGTCATTTATTGTGGCGTTAATAGTAGTAAAAGCATTTATGGGATATATTAAAAAACACTCCTTTATTCCCTTTGGAGTGTATCGTATAATTCTATCCCTAGTATTAATTCTTGCAATGGTAGGAGGATTATTTTGAGAGTAGCAATTGTACAGAGTATTATGGGACTAAATAGGGATGAAAATTTAAAAAAGTTTGAGGACTTTGTACGCTCTGCATCAGAGGATAATGCAAGAGTAGTTGTATTTCCAGAATTTTGGAACGCTCCATATATTAAAAAGTATATTTTAGAACTTGCAGAATTTGGAGTTGAGTATAGGAATTTTATGGGGGAATTGGCGAAAAAAATACTCCATCTATATTATTGGAGGGAGTATTCCATTTTTAGAAGATGGTAAAATTTATAATCGCTCCTTTGTATTTAATCCTCAGGGAGAGGAAATCTATTCCTTCGACAAATTAAATATGTCTAAAATTTCCATGAGTGGAAAAGTCATAGACGAAACTACTAATTTTACTCCGGGAACTCTTAATAATACCTTTGAAATTGACGGGGTGAAATGTGGACTGCAAATCTGCTACGATTTAAGATTTCCAGAGGGCTTTAAAAAACTGTGGGAGGATGGGGCGAATATTATCTTTATTCCAAGCGCCTTCTACATAGAAACTGGAAAGGCTCATTTTGAAATTCTACTTAGATCTAGGGCAATAGACTACCAGCTATTTATTATTGCTCCAGCCCAGGGAAATGATAGTGAGTTAAATAAGTACACCTTTGGACATTCAATGGCAATTGACCCATGGGGAAATGTACTTACAAAATTTGACGAGACAGAAAAAATGGAAGTAGTAGAAATTAATTTAGAGGAAGTTTCTAGAGTTAGAAACTTATTACAATTAGGTGGAAGATGAAAAAAAGAGAGAGAAAAATTAAGGAAAAGAAAACCATAGCCCTAGTAGCCCACGACAATATGAAGGACGATTTAATTGGATGGGTTGTGGTAAATAGGGAGAAATTAATTCCCCATAGATTAATAGGAACGGGAACTACTGCAACTTTAGTTTCAGAATATACTGGACTAGAGGTAGAGGGTTGTTACAGTGGACCACTTGGGGGAGATCAACAGATCGGCGCAAAGATAAGCCTATCGGAAATAGATATGCTAATCTTTTTTTGGGATCCATTGGAATCTCAACCCCATGACCCAGATGTAAAGGCACTACTTCGCCTTGCAACCCTATATAATATTGCAACTGCAACCTCGCCAATAACGGCAGATTACCTAGTAAGTTCTCCAATGTTTAACGGAGAATATATTGCAGTAATACCAGATAATAAGAGCAATATAAAGTCTAGGGCAAGTTCAATAGAAAGTAGGGAGAGAAGTATAACTAAGAATCCAAAACTACAAGAAGAAAATAATTAGTAGTAGGATTATAGACTACGCCTCTAAAGTTTCCCATGGTTTCAATTAGGGAATTAAAGTAGTAGATATTGTCATTAGAATAAAAATCAAAGTGTTCAATTTCATAGTTCTTACTATTTCTTGCATTATAGGCAGATTCCAAATGAGAAAATTCATCGGAACTTCTGTCTATTTTTTTCATATTTTTTTCTAGTTCTTTAAGAACTACTTCCTCGTTATCTTCATTAATTTCAACAAGTCTTAATGCAATACCATCTCCAAAAAAACTAGGCTCCTTATTAATATCTCCAAGGTAGGTAGTACCCTTTGGAAGAAAAATCCCAGAGTCTATATATATCTCCCTTAGAATTTCCAATCTAGTATCGGAAATAGCATACAAAACTGGTATGGAGATAATAAAAATAATGACCATTACAATGGAAATCTTCTTTACTCTACTCATTTTCATAATCCTCCTCATAGCGTAAAATATCACCAGGCTGGCAATTTAATTCCCTACAAATTTTTGAAAGGGTAGAGAAGCGAATGGCCTTTGCCTTACCAGTTTTTAGTATAGATAAATTAGCCATGGTAATGCCAACCTTCTCTGAAAGCTCAGTTAAAGACATCTTCCTTTTAGCAAGGACAACATCTAAATCAATAATAATCATATAGTTAAATCACTGTCCTTTTTATAGTCCACGCCCCTATCTACAACATCTGCAATAAGAAACATAATCTGAGAAATTAACAGACAGATAATAAGAAAAAATAGGGCAAACAAATTTGTAATAGATCCGTCAATGTTAAAGCAAGTATAGAAAATAATTAAACATGTAAAAAGGCAAGCTGCAAAAAAAGCAAAGCCAGTATTTTCTAAAGCCACTACCATTTTATTTAGGAAAACCAAATTTCTTGAATATGAAATAAGGCTTCTTAAGGCAAAGACAAGACCTAAAATTAGAGATAGAACAACTCCAGTGGAAAGAATCGCCATAGGAATTGCCATATGGGAAAAACCTGGAAGACTTTTAGCGGCAAGGGGAGAGTACTTTAGAATAAAAAATTCCCCAGCACCTAAAATAAGGATACAAATTAAAATTAAACCTCCAATAAAAAAACTACGTATAGATTTCATAATAACCTCCTAGGTAAATAATACTACGAATTTTATCATAAAGCGATGAAAACTTATCGATTAACGATAATATATAAATTTTCAGTAATATGAATTATGGGATTTTAGATGATATAATATCTTTAAATATCCATAAACTATAAGGAGGATATAAAATGTTTATAAATAAGGAATTAGCAAATGTAATTGCTAGGGAAATAGAAGTGACAATTCCAATGTACTACAATATTATGGATAGCACAGGAAAAATATTGGCATGCACGGATAAAAATAGGGTAGATACTCGACATGAAGGAATAGATACCATGAAAGACAATAATGAGGAAGAGATATTTATTTACTATGATAATCAATATCCTGGATGCACAATGGGTGTAATAAACTCTCTAACTTTTCGGGAAAGATAATAGGCTATATTGGTCTAAGTGGATTTCCAGATGAGATACATGACTACTCTCGTGTAGTAAAAAAACTTATTGAATTATAAGTACTTTAGTATATTAATCAAATTCAAAATTGTTTAATGTTTTATCGAAACTCGAAAGAATTGGAATACTAAAATTGCTGTAAATAATTGGAACATACTAAAAAAATGAACAAATAATTAAAAATATTGATAGCATTACTATTTATACATGAAAAAAAGCAGGTGATTAACACCTACTTTGTCAATAGTATTAGTGGGTTCCCCACTTTTTAACGTTTATTCAACTGTAACTGATTTTGCCAAGTTCCTTGGTTTATCCACATCATTGCCCTTTGCTAGTGATGTATAGTATGCAAGTAGTTGGGCTGGTATTACTGATAGTATTGGGGCAAGGTCCTCTAGTATTTTTGGTATTAGTATGGTAACGTCGCTTACCTCTTTTAAATTCTCCTCATTTACTCCTTCCATTCCTATGGAGTAAATATTTGCTCCTCTTGCGTTTAATTCCTTTATATTTGAAATTGTCTTCTCTGCAATATTTTCAGATGTTGTTATGGCAATTATTGGTGTTCCGTCTTCTATTAGGGCAATTGGGCCGTGCTTTAACTCTCCCGCTGGGAAGGACTCTGTATAAATATAGGAGATCTCCTTTAATTTTAAGGCTCCTTCTTTTGCTGTTAAGTAGTCCAGTCCTCGTCCTATATAAAACGCGCAAATTGAGTCCTTTATACTCTCTGCGATTTTTTTATACTCCTCTTTATTTTCCAGTACTTCCTCTATTTTTTCTGGTATGGATTTTAATTCGTTGAAATAATTTTGTAGCTCCGTATCATCTACAAGCCCTTTTAGTCTTGCAAATTTTAGGGCTAAAAAGCAGAGGCATATTACCTGTGTTGTGTATGCCTTAGTTGATGCTACACTTATTTCTGGGCCTGCATAACAGTACATTACCTTGTCTGATTCTCTCGTTATTGATGAGCCTATTACATTGGTTACTGATAATATCATTGCGCCCTTTTCCTTGCCTATTCTAAGTGCCGCTAATGTATCTGCAGTTTCTCCAGATTGGCTTACTAAAATTAATAGACTCTTGTCGTCTACAAAGGGTGCGCTATATCTAAACTCCGATGCAATTTGTGTTACTACTGGAATTTTTGCAAACTTCTCTATAAAATACTTGCCTACTTCTCCTGCATGAAATGCCGTTCCACATGCCACTATAAATACCTTGTCAATTTTATTTAATTCATCTTCTGTAAATTCACAGTCTAGTAGATCTATTTTTCCCTCGTGGATTCTTCTCTCTATGGAATTCCTAATTATTGATGGCTGTTCGTAGATTTCCTTTAACATATAGTGGTCGTATCCGTCCTTTGACGCCGATTCCATATCCCATTCTATAATTGAAATTTCATGTATTACTGGATTTTTCTCCAAATCATAAATTGATACCCTACTTGATTCAACTACGGCCAGCTCGTCGTTATCTAGGTATATTACCTTTCTTGTGTGGGTTAAAAATGATGGTATATCTGAACCGATAAAGTTACCCTCGTCGCTTAACCCAAGTAGTAGGGGAGCATTATGTCTTATGGCATATATTCTATCTGGTTCAGCAAGGTTTACTATTCCTAAGGCAAATTGGCCCTTTAAAATTCCCACTGCCTTTAATACTGCCTCTGTAAAATCTCCCTGGTTATAGAAGTCTATTAAATTTACTATTACTTCCGTATCTGTATCTGATTTAAATTCGTAACCCTTTGAAATTAATTCCCTCTTTAATTCTAAAAAGTTCTCAATTATTCCATTGTGTACTATGGAAATTTTTTCGTTGTTGCTAAGATGTGGATGGGCATTTGTCTCTGATGGTACTCCATGAGTCGCCCATCTTGTATGACCTATTCCCACATTTCCACTTAGTGGACTTTCTTCTAGAGCATTTTTTAAATTTACTAGCTTTCCAACTCGCTTTACTGTCTTTATTTTATCTCCACCTATTATGGAAATTCCAGCAGAGTCGTAGCCTCTATACTCTAATTTTTCCAGTCCATCCATTATTAAGTCGGTGGCATTTCTACCCCCAACATATCCAACTATTCCACACATATTTCTACCTCCAAATTTATTTAGAGACACACTGAATCATTTTTGTTTTGTAATTTCTTACAGTTTTTGTTAGAAACTTAGGCTGTGTTACCTTTGGAGCATCCGCCGAATTTTCGATAACTCCATCCCTCGTCAACCTTTCGGTTCTGGCGCTTAATTATTTTTGTCTCTTTTTGGAATTCTACCATATAGGTTATATATTGTAAACTAATTGAAAATTCTTGAAGAGGCCTATACCTTGTGATATCCTTAATTCGAGGTGAAATAATGACTGAAAAAGTTTTAGCAAGAGTTGGAGATTTTGAGATAACAGAGGGAGCCCTTGATACATTTATGAAGTACATGGATCCACAAATTCTTCCGTACTTTCAAAATGAGGAAGGTAAGAGAAGAATTGTAGAGGAGCTTGTAAATCAGGAGATGCTTTATAGAGATGCCCTTGAGAATAAGTACCATGAGGACGGAGAATTTAAAAAGCTACTAGAGGATACTAAGGTAAGTATGCTTAAAACCTACGCTATAAAAAAGGTTTTTGAGGGAATTGAAATAAGTGAGGATGAAGTAAAAAGCTACTACGAAAAAAATAAGTCTGATTTTATTTCAAAGGATTCTGTGGGAGCGAAACATATTCTCGTAGACGATTTAGAACTTGCAAATGAAATCTATAAGGAAATTAAAGGCGGCGGAAAATTTGAAGATATGGCTGTAAAATATTCAACCTGCCCTTCTAAAGAAAGGGGAGGAGATTTAGGTAGCTTCTCTAAGGGAATGATGGTACCAGAATTTGAAGCGGCTGCTTTTAATATGAATGTTGGAGAGATTTCAGAGCCAGTAAAAACTCAATTTGGATACCATATAATAAATGTCTACTCTAAAACAGATGGACAAGAGGAGTCCTACGAAAGTGTTCACGATGAAATTATTGGTACACTTAGAAAACAGAAAGAGGACGAAAATTACAAGAATAAAATTGCACAACTAATAAACAAGTACAAGGTCGAAATTTTTTAAATTTCGGCTTTTTCTAATGATTTAATGTATAATAAAGTTGGGTGATACTTTGAAGCTGAAATTATTTGAATTTATAGATGAGACACTTGCTTTAAGAAATGAATATATTGGAATTCTTGAGAATATCGCCGAGGATTTAGAGGATTTTTTTAGGAAACACTTTTCTGGTGAAGAGTCCTTTTCATTTATTACCCATAGGGTAAAAACCGAGGAGAGCCTAAAGGAGAAGATCATTAGAAATAATCTCTACGTTATATACGATGAGCCCTACGATGCTCTTATGGGTCTTTCTGATTTAATCGGTCTTAGAATTGAAGCAAGGTTTATTAAAGACGAGGCTTATATTTACAATAAAATAATGGAGCTTTTTAAAATTCAAGCTGAGGAAGGGTACTATAGAAGCGTTGACAGCCCCTATATTCTCTTAAAGCTTTCTGATAAACAGCCCCAAGTTCAAAAAAATGGTTTTGAAATCTATAAAATCGACGGTACTTACCAGTACTATAAGTCATCTTTTAAGTTTGAACTTCAAATTAAAGCCCTTGTAAATGTATTTTGGAGTGAAATTGACCATAAGATTCTATATAAAAACTATTCCTATATGTTAACGGAAAATGTCTTTAGGGATGTTCTCTATTCCATTAAGGACAATTTACAGATGATTGATAGGCAGTTAATGTTAATGTATGACCATGTAAGTGCCCTTGAAAATTCTCCAAGTGTAGTAGAAAAAAGGCAACTTCGGGACATTGTATCTAAACTTATTCACGACTTCTTTAACAATAAAATAAAGGATAAGTTTGGATTTTTAATTAATCTACGAGATATTACCGACATTATTGTAGAGTACTTATTTATGAAGTATAAAGTAGATGAGGACTCTAGCGACGGGAAGATTTTTATTAGGTTTATTAATCGCCTAAAGGAATTAGAAGATGTAGAACTTAAATTTGGAGAGGAAATTCACTTTACAGATGTGCCAATTTTCTACGACAACTTCTCCTCCATAATTGGAAGTATGGTACTTGGAAATATTAACGATGACTTCTATTGGAATTTAATCTTCTCCATACTTTTCCAATTTGAAAAAAAGGATATTACAGAAATTTATGAGGACTTTATCCACTTTATTAGGTATAAATACAATGTAGTGTTATTAAAGGGACTAAGTAGTAGTAGATTTGACCCAGAGGATAAAAAAATTGCCATAGACTATATTCTAAATATCGTTGTTGAAAACTTTAGAAAAGATAGAGATATGGAGTACCTACTTATTACTGCCCTTAACACTTTAGAATATGAATTAATTGGAATTTTAAAAAATGTAAGTAGCCTTGAACAATTTGACAATATTATTTCTAAATTGGAGAGGGAACTTGCAAATGAAAAAAGGGGTATTGATGAATAAGAAAATTTACCTTGGCGGCGGTTGCTTTTGGGGAGTAGAGGAATTTTTTAAGAGAAAGGGAGTATTAGATACTACTGTTGGTTATGCAAATTCAGATGTAGAAAATCCATCCTACGAATTGGTTTGTTCAGGTTCTACCCATGCCGTTGAGGCTGTGGAAGTAGTATATAATTGTGACCTTGTTGAAATTCTAAAGGACTTTTTCTCCATAATTGACCCTACTTTAATTAATAGGCAGGCTATGGATATTGGAACTCAGTATAGAACGGGTATATACTTTATTGACGAGGAGGACGAGAAAGTTATAAAGGACTTTATAGATTCCGTTAAGGATAATTACAAAAAGCCTATTCAAACTGAGGTACTTCCCCTTAAAAACTTCTATATTGCAGAGGAGTACCATCAGGATTACCTTGTGAAAAATCCAGGTGGATACTGTCATATTAAATTTTAAAAATAGATGAAGAATAATTTATCATAGAGTATAATTAAAATGAGGAAGTGAAAAATGAGTACTGAAAACAATAGTAGGGTATTTCACTATTTTAGTGAGATAAATAAAATACCTAGATGCTCTGGAAACGAGGAGAAAATTACAGACTACCTTGTGAATTTTGCAGAGGAAAAGGGATTAAAATACCATAGGGATAATAATTTAAATGTATATATTTACAAAGAGGCATCTAAGGGATATGAGGACTATCCTCCAATAATTTTACAGGGCCATAGTGATATGGTATGTGAAGTTAGAAATGGTTGCGATATTGATCTACTAAATACTGGAATTGAACCAGTAATTGAAGATGATTTTATTATTGCAAAGGACACTACCCTTGGAGCAGATAATGGAATTGCAGTTGCTATGATTCTTGCAGTTCTTGAAGATAGTACACTCGCCCATCCAAAAATCGAGGCACTAATTACAGCAGACGAGGAAGACGGTATGACTGGGGCAAATAATTTAGAGAAGGGTAGATTAGAGGGAACAACTTTAATTAACTTAGACTCTGAAGAGGAGGGAATCCTCTATGCAGGTTGCGCCGGTGGCATTAAAACTGAACTTACCTTTAAAAAAGAGTATGAGGAAGTTTCTAAGGGGAGAGATTTTTACGAGCTTTCCATATCTGGATTAAGGGGAGGCCATTCTGGAAGTGAAATCCATACAGGACTTGGAAATGGAATTGTACTACTATCTAGGGCATTAAATAGATTTAATGAAGAATTTAATATTGACCTTGTGGAAATTTCTGCTGGCTCTAAGGCGAATGCCATTCCTAGAGATGCAAGGGCAATAATTGGAATAGACAGTGAGGATTTAAGAGAAGCTAGAAAATTAGTAATAAATTTAAATAACGAGTTTATTGGGGAAATAGGAGTAGTAGACCCTGATGTAAGGCTAAATTTTGAAAGTTCAGATACTGCGGATAAAAAACTTTCAGAAAATTTAAAGGGGAAAATTATAAATCTACTAAATATTCTACCAAATGGGGTAAATACCATAAGTAGAGAGATAGAAAATCTTGTAGAGAGTTCAAATAACCTTGGAGTTATAATAGACAGTGAGGAAGAAATTTCAATAATTCTATCAGTACGAAGTTCAAAGGAATCTTTAAAGAAGTATTTAACTGAAAAAATTGGAATTTGTGCAAGTTTAACAGGAGCAGAATTTTCTACCAATGGAGAGTATCCTGCATGGGAATATGCAGAGCACTCTACTATAAGGGACATTACAATAGAGTCCTATAAAAAACTATACAATGAAACTCCACAGGTAACTGCAATTCACGCAGGGCTAGAATGTGGACTATTTACAAAGACCATTGGACCAATAGATATGATTTCCTTTGGACCAACTATGTATGGAGCCCATGCTCCAGGGGAGAGATTATCAATCTCCTCAACAGAGAGAACTTACGAATTATTACTTGAGATATTAAAAACAGGAGGCAAAAATGACTAAAGAACATTGTGAAAATTGTGGATGTGGACATGACCACGACCACGAACATGAACACGACAATATGGAAAACTTTATAACTCTAACTATGGACGATGGAACTGAAGTAGATTGTTATATATTTGGATCCTTTGACTTTGAAGGCAAGGAGTACATAGTACTTCAAACTGAAGAAGATGATAATGAAGGGGAACTACTGATTTACGAATATATAGAAAATGACGACGGAACTCTAGACCTATTAGTTGAAGAAGACGACGAAAAGTTTAAGAAGATTTGCGACGAGTTTGAAAGAGTGTTCCCATTGGGGGAAGATGAGGAAGATGAAATTTAATTTAGAATCAACCTCTGGAAAAGTAGTATCATTAGAGGACTACAAGGGTAAAAATTTAGTACTTTACTTTTACCCAAAGGACAATACTCCAGGCTGTACAGTAGAGGCACAGGACTTTGCCTCAAATTATGAGAAGTTTAAGGAACTAAATACAGAGGTACTTGGTATTTCAAAGGACTCTATAAAAAGCCATAATAAGTTTAAGGAGAAATTCTCCCTTCCATTTGAACTTCTATCAGACGAGGAGAGGGAAGTACATGGAGAATTTGACGTACTAAAGGAAAAGAATATGTTTGGCAAAAAGGCAATAGGCACAGTTAGAAGTACCTTTATATTTAATGCCAATGGAGACCTCGTAAAGGAATTTAGAGACGTAAAAGTAAAGGGCCATGTAGAGGAAGTACTAGAGTATATTAAGGAGAACCTATAAATGGTTTACAATACCTATTCAGATTTTTTATCTAAGAAATTTGGAGAGAAGGTATATAAACTTCCCATAAAGTTGGATTTAACCTGTCCAAATAGGGACGGAACTTGTGGCTCTGGAGGATGTATATTCTGTGGAGAAAAGGGAGGGTCCTTTGAAAATAAGGAAGGCTCCATTACAGAACAGATTGAAAAGAGTAAAGCTTTAATTTCAAAAAAGTACAAGGCAAATAAATTTATCGCATATTTTCAAAATTTTACAAATACCTACTTGGATATTGAGGACTTTAAGAAAAATATAGAGGAGAGTTTAGTAGATGATGTAGTAGGAATTTCAATTTCCACTAGACCAGATTGTTTAGGGGATGAGTATTTAGAGTATCTTTCTACACTAAAGGACAAGTACCTAATTACCCTTGAAATAGGACTACAGACGGTAAACTACCACACTCTTGAAATACTAAATCGAGGTCATTATTTATCTGAATTTATAGACGGGGTACTACGGGCAAGGGAATATGGAATTAGAACTTGTGCCCATGTTATACTTGATCTACCTTGGGATGATGAACTAGATGTAGCAGAAACGGCGAAGATACTATCGGCGTTAAAAGTAGACGAGGTAAAATTACATTCCCTATACATTGTAAAGGGAACGAAATTATGCGAACTATATGAAAAAAATGAACTAGAATTACTTACACTAGAGGAATATAA
>CAYFUL010000004.1:18125-20602 GCA_964346375.1 uncultured Peptoniphilaceae bacterium | reverse complement strand
CGCGTGGTATTATTTCTAACTAACCTTAATGAGAAAATAGTAGTACAGAGAATTGTAGGTAGAGCTCCAGAGGAGGATACGGTTTTTTGTAATTACAATACCTCATGGTGGAAAATTAGGGATAGTATTATAGAATATATGCAAGAAAAAAATCTATATCAAGGTAATGCTAAGAAAGGATGATCGCTATGGTAAAATTTATTTTAGGAGCAAAGGGCTCCGGTAAGACAAGATGGTTAATTGAAAATGCCAATAATGACTTAAAAGAGGGTAATGGAAATATTGCCTTTGTTGAGGTGGATGATGATCATATATTCAGCCTTGACTACAATGTAAGACTTATAAATGCAACAGAGTACAGATTAAACAATGTAGAGAGTTTCTACGGATTTATATGTGGACTAATGGCAATGGACTACGATTTACAAAAGATTTACATTGACGGTATCTACAAGGTATTAAACCTTAATATAGAGGACCTTGAGTATATTCATAATAAATTAGGTAAGGTAGACGGAATAAAGGGTAGAGAGATTTTCATAAACGTGGAATTATTAAAAGAGGATATGCCAGAAAGTCTACAAGAATACTCTTTTGAAGTAAAAGATGAATAAAAATGAGAGACAATAAAAAACTTATTAGAATACTAATAGTATTATTAGTACTGGGAATGTTACTTCCAATAGTACTAAGCGCACTAGGAAGTGTTTACTAAAATTAGAAATAGGTGTTATTGTGCAATATATAAGAAAAAAGGGATTATTTGAGGACTTTTTCGAGAGAAGAACCTTTTTAATAATGCAGTATAACAATGGAGATATAACTAAAAAGGAATTTTTAGAGAAGAATTTTGATTACTTTTGCAATGTAAATGCAAAGCCCTTTATAAAAGTGGACTCCTACGAAAAGGGAATGTATAACTACCAGTACTACAATGGTATGGCGAAATACTGTCGTATGCTTGCAAAAGAGGTAAAGGGAACTAGAAAACACAATAGGTACTATAATTACTATTTAAATCTAGGGAATAACTACTACCACAAAAAGGACGAGTCCACCATTGCCATATTAAAGCTGCTAAAATTTGAAAATTGCGAGGCATACTATATAAAATTGGATTCAGAGGGATTAAAAAACAGAATCTATGAAATAGTGCTTCAGGATAAAAAAGAGGCAATACTCCACTCAAAAGCCGACTGGCTATTAAAGATATTAAAGGAAGAGGGAGTATTTGATGAGGAAGTAAAAAAATCCCTAATATCGGAATATATAAACGAACCATACTAAAAGTGCAGATTACTGCACTTTTATTTTTTATACACGAAAAACATATACCAAAGCCCCATAAGAAAGTACATAAGAGAAAGAATATATATACCGTCAAAAAAAAGTTGAGGCAAGGGAAATAAAAATTCCACCAAGGATAAATAGCAAAATTGAAATGGAATAGACTTTCGCCTTGTAAAGGTTAATAGTTTCACCTCTAAGAAATTCGCCAATAATAACACCAAGATCACTTAAATAACCGGTGAAATGACTAGACCTAATTAAAATCCCCCTGTACTTAATAAAAAAACCATTTTGAATACCCATAAGGGCAGAAATTAAATAGGGAAGAAGATTAAAAATAATATACCTTGTAAAGATAAGGGCAATACCACCAAAAATAAGGCAATATCCATACCTACTATGGGAAGAAAAATCCTCACCATGGAAAATAAATCCCGATAAAATAGAGCCAAAAAATAGGATAGAATTAAAAGGGCAATCCCAAAAGATTTAGATGGATCGGAAAAATATGTATGGAAAAATTTGAGAGATTGCCAGTATGGTGAGATACGGTACTGGCAAAATATAAAATTGAAATACCATTGGCACCACCGGCTAAAAAACAAAAAACAAAACCCAGAACATAAAAACTCCTTTCAAGGTAATTATAACATTGGGGGAAATTTAGACATAGAAGAAATTACTTGACCAGTCCCTTGGGGACGCTAGTATAGTTAAAAAAAGGAATATCCACCAATTAGAGGATATTCCTTTTTCCTTAGTAAATGCTATTTATTTTCTTCAACAAAATCTACTCTTGTTACTGATGAATGGTCGTCCTTGTCGTATATTGAAGCCTGTTTTAAATACTCGTAGGCTATTCTTGAAATGGGAACCGATTCATCGCCTGCAAGGTCTAGGGCAAGTCCTACGTCCTTTCGCATAAGTGCAGTTGTAAATGTTGCAGTATAGTCATCTTCTGCAACATGGGGGAATCCATTTTTTAAAGAGGTGGAATATCCAGATGATGCGCTAACTACATCATTAAAAACCTGTGGTGAAATTCCATTTTTCTTAGCAATTTTCCATGCCTCTCCCATTATTGACATATTTGCAGAGCACATAAGATTGTTAATGGATTTAATCTTTTTTGCGAGTCCCAATTCTTCACCAATATATAGTTGTGTTGCAGAAATACTTTTTAATAG
>CAYFUL010000004.1:16665-18115 GCA_964346375.1 uncultured Peptoniphilaceae bacterium | reverse complement strand
CAGTAGCCCCTTTTACACCTCCAGATACTGGCGCGTCAAGTACAGATACTGATTTACTTTCATAGTAATTAGAAAGTTTACACACTGCCTTTGCAGAAGCGGAGGTCATATCCACAATAATACTTCCCGGCTCAACTGCCTCTATCATGGATTCCCTCTCCATAAGATTTTCCAGTGCCATATCATTTGGAACTATTATAAAAATTACAGAAGCGTCCCTTAGTGCTTCCTCTTGAGAGGAGGCGACCTTACCACCAATTTCCCTTAGTTTTTCTGTTGGTGCTGGATTTTTATGAAGGGCTGATGTTATGCTGTGCCCTGCTTTTAAAAGATTTGCAGCAATGGGAAAACCCATATTCCCTAATCCAAAAAATGCTATATTCATTTTTATTCTCCATTTCTCTATAATTTATTAAAATTTTTCCCAGTGGATTTTTTCGACTTTTAAATTTTCTAGTTCTTTTTTTTCTGTTTTTACAGCAGGCAATCCTAGAGATAAAATTGCCTCTACTCTATAATTTTCTGGAAACCCAAGGCACTCTCTTAAATATTCTTCTGAAGATTTTCTGTCCTTTGATTCACGAAGGCGAATCTGAATCCAACAGCTACCAATTCCAAGACTACTTGCCATTATGTGCATATTACTCATTACAATGGAACAGTCCTCAATCCAAACGTCGGATAAGTTCTCATCTCCAAGGACTACAATTGCACATTGTGCCCCTGTAAGCATTTTTGCAGAACCTTCACGACACTCTGATATTTTATCTAGCATTTCCCTGTCATTAACAACTATAAACTCCCACGGGCGAATAGATTTACTTGAGGGGGATAATAGTCCTGCTTGAAGCACTTTTGTAAGAAGTTCCTCTGGTATTTTTTCATCTGTATATTTTCGTATACTATGTCTTTTTTGTAATACTTCTAAAAAATCACTTGCCATTTTTTACTTCCTTTATCCATTTAATTTTTAATAATACTTACTTTTCTTGATTATACCCATTCTCTAATATAACTATATAACCAGCTTCCTGTAGTTCTAGCTATATTAATAATTGAAGTAAAGAGAAATTTCCTTAGCAAGAAATTGCAAACAAATTTTTCTATACTCTTTCTAGTAAAGAAAGTTCACATTCCATAAAAAAACCTACTCGTCAAAAAGTAGGTTCACAGCGAAGACAAAGTATATATAGGTTTGAATTTTCAACATACCAACGGTTCTGCCAAGACTTAACGACCTAACATTGGTTTTGGTTAATCTGAATTTATAAAATGTATCATCTAAGATTTTCTAAGATAAATATTTCTATAATAGTAATAATATTCCCATCCTACATTGTTTTCGAGGTGAAGGCGTTAAAAAGATTCCATGTCTGAGCCCTTAGGGCGAGGTTGGAATTTTTAGCCTTTGCCGAGAAACTTTCATTTAGCAAGCGAGAGGGGTTATGGG
>CAYFUL010000004.1:0-16655 GCA_964346375.1 uncultured Peptoniphilaceae bacterium | reverse complement strand
ATCAGGGGAGAAACTGCGTTATTTCTCCCCTGATCCCCCTTCATTTAAATAGAGTATTAAAAAAGCATTCTTGTGAAAAAGAATGCTTTTTTAATCTGTATATATTATTGTATTTCTATTTTCTTTGAAGTTTCTACTTCAGTTTTCTTTGGCACTTCTATTACAAGTACACCATCGTTTAAATTTGCCTTTAAATTTTCGCCGTCGATGTTGTTAAAGTGCATCCTTCTAACCATTTTAGAAGTCTTTCTTTCCTTGTGGATATAGTTTTTAGAGGAGTCAGAGTTATCTACTTCTTCCTTCTTTTCTGCAGTAAGGGTTAGTTCGTCTTGGTCTAGTCTAATTTCAATTTCATCCTTACTAAATCCTGGTAGTTCTGCTTCAACTACATACTTGTCATTGTCCTCTGATATATCAACTTTAAAAGTTGCATACCTCATAGATCTTGAATCAGCGTTGTCATTAAAAAAGCTGTCTATCATATTGTAAAAATCTTCAAATCCTCTGTCCACCATTGATAAGTTACTAAATCCTCTTGGTAATAAGTTAGTCATATAATCATCTCCTTAATTTCAGGTTAGCACTCTAGACCAATGACTGCTAACTAACTATCTATAGTATACGGCGAAGGTCAAAGAATGTCAATACTATTTCTGACTATTTTTGATCTTTACACCTATAATTTTTTGCAACAATATTTTTTAAAGAGTTTATTTTTTCTTAACATAAATTTTACAGTGGTTTTGCGATAATTTACTTAATATATGTTATTCTTAGTTCGCAAAAATGCAAATATTAAACTAAGGAGACGTTATGAAAAATTTTAAAAGACAATTATTAGTCTTTGTACTTGTACTATGTGGAGTTCTCTCCCTTTCCAATATTGCCCACGGAGAAGTTGGTAGTATTCCTTCTCAAATTAATTTGGGAATTATTAACTCTACTGGCGAGAATTCAAGTGTTAGTATTAATTGGGTTACTAATCCCTCTGTTACTAACTCTCAAGTAGTATATGGCACTGACGAGAATCTTACTGATTCTAAAACGAGTGTAGGTACAATTTTTGAAGTAAGAAAGGATGCAATTTTCCCTGAGGGAAATAGGAATAGTGTTGAGGAAGTTAATTCCTTCACTGGAAAAATGGAAAATCTTACTCCTGGAAAGACTTATTTTTACAAAGTAGGTAACGAAAATGATGGCTACTCCTCTGTAAAGAGCTTTGTTGCTCCAAAGGGAAGTAGTAGGGAGAATTTTTCCTTTTTAGTTAGTGCAGATACCCAAGGTACTTCTGTAAGTAGTTTTAAATTTACTAATGATCTGTACGACTACCTTGCTGAAAATGAAAATGGTGATTTTTAATTCACGCTGGAGATGTTGTAGAAAATGCTAATGTAAGTGTACAGTGGGAATACTTTTTTAATGCTGCTGAAAAATTACTTTCCAAGATGCCTGTAATGGCAACTCCAGGTAACCACGACGCTGGTAAGTATGATAGGGATCAAGTTCATTTTAAATCTAGATTTAATTATACAAATTTAGATGCTCCAAATGTTTCTAATGCTGCTAAGGGAACTGTATATTCTTTTGAGTATGGAGACGCTCTTTTTGTATCATTAAATTCCTATTTAAGCGATTCTGATGATACTATTCAGTGGCAATTTTTAAGTGATAAGGCAAGTAGTACTACTAAGAGTTGGAAGATAGTATTTTTCCACCAGGCTACCTATGATCCAGGTTCAAGCCATTACCAACTTGACAATGTTGATGGTAAAAAACTAACTGATGCAGGAATTGACCTTGTTTTAAACGGACATGAACACGCATATGCTAGAACTACACTTCGTACTATTAGTACTGAAAATGGACCTGGTAGTGTTGAATCTGCAAATTTTGGCGAGGCACCTACCTACGTTATTGGAGGTAGTGTTTATAATTATGCCTATGGTAAGTCAAATCAAGATACCTCTTGGAACGACTTCTACTATGATTTAAGAATTGACCAATCTTCTCCAACAGGTGGAGGAAAAATTCACTCTCCTGTATATGGAAAAGTAGATGTAACTTCAAATGCAATTAATTACAAGGCATACTACAAGGCTACTGGAGAGAGTAGACCTTACCAGGTAATAGATTCATTTACAATTACTAAGTCTGGTAGTGAAATTTCTCAACCTGCTGGAGGTGGAGAAACTCCTAGAAGTATAACCTATCTTTTCGATTCCTTTAATCAGGAAGATGGAAAGTATATTGCTAGATTTAACTGGATTACAAATACCAATATTAGAAATTCAGAGTTATATATTGCAAAAAAATCTGATTTTGATTCTAATGGTGGAAAGTTTACCCATATGTTCCAAGGAACAAGTACCCTTGTAGATCTTTCAGAAAATATTAAGGCTGCAAATTATACAGGAGGAACTTCAACCTACGAACCAGCAGAGGGGGCAAAATATTCCTATGCTCCTGTAATGAGCCATAAGGCAGAGACAACGGTACTTGAACCGGGAACAGAGTATGTATATGCAGTGGGAGATGGAAGTAGAAATACTACAGAGTTAAAAAATCCTCCTGTTATTAAAACTCCTAAGTTAGATAATAGTGAAACTAAGTTTATCTTCTTTACAGATGCTCAACAAGGAGCTAGTGGAAGTTATGAAAATACATTAGAGGATTATGCTGGATTTGGACAAATGCTTAAAAAAGCTACTACAGAAAATCCAGATGCAGACTTTATTCTTTCTGGTGGAGATCAGGTAAACTTTGGTTTTGATACTTGGGAATGGGATGCCTTTTTCGCAGAAGGACAGGATGTATTTAGTAAGTATCCATTCTATATGAGCACTGGAAACTACGAGGTAGATGGTGCAGGTAATTCATGGGCAGGTGGATCTTGGACTCCAGTTGACCAAACTGCAAGTAATGTAAGAGGAAGACATAATCCTCCAAAAAATGGAGCTGCATACTACGGTGCAGGTAATGGTACTGAAAGACTTGCTACTGGAATTACTGCAGAGGAATCTAAGGCTGGTAACTATTTCTATAAACATGGAGATACTCTATTTTTAGTAGTTGACTTCCAAGACTCATCAGATAAGGGATTAGCAGAAACTCAACAGAATTGGATAAAATCTGTAGTAAAACAGAATCCAACTAAGTGGAGAGTTGCTGTAATGCACAAGAACCCCTTTGGATATAGAGTAAAAGATCCTACCGAAGCAAGATTTAAGTCTTGGACAGATACCTTTGATGAAGCTGGAATTGATATTGTACTTCTTGGACATGACCATGTATACGCTAGAACTAAGTACTATAACAATGGAGCAGCAACTGACCCACAAACTCCAGGTTCTGGTACAACTTATATTGCTGGAGCATCTGCTAATACTGAAGGAAGAAGCGATAGATATGTAGAATATCCTTATTCTTTAGTTCATTCTACTGGAAAGTATGGTCTATCTTACGTTGTTATTACTATAAATGACCAGGAGATTAGAGTTACTGCAAAGGGTATGGATAATGGTAAAGAAGTAGTAGTTGAAGATAATGCCCTTGTAACAAATACTCCAAGAAATTATGATTTAAGTAATTATAATTTCCCTCCAGTACCAGAAGAAGTAAATGAATTTACTATAACTAGTGCAAAAATTACAGGATATCCAAAGGAAGGGCAAAATCTAGTTGCAGGATTTACTCCAGAAGGAGCAAATGTACTTTACCAATGGGAAAATTCCCCTGATGGAGAGAATTGGAATACAATTGATGGAGCAACTAATAGAACATATGTCCTTACAGAAAATGATGTAAATAAATATGTAAGAGTTATAGTAAAGGGAGTGGGCTTCTACAACGGACGTGCTACAAGTGAACCATCTGCTAAGGTTAGTTCAATTTTAGATACTGGTAAAACTGTAAGACTAAGTTCAAAAGATGACTTTATAAAATTTGTAGAGGGATTTGGCACTGAGGAGTATCCATCTGATGGAAACTATGTACTTGAAAATCCAATAGACTTCTCTGAAACTACAATTAATCCAATTGGTGGAGAAGGCACAATTCCATTTTTAGGAACTTTTGATGGAAAAGGAAATGAGTTAAAAAATCTAACTATTCAAGCGGGAAGTAAGACTACTGGACTTTTTTCCTACCTTGGAAAAAATTCAAGGGTTATAAATGTTGTACTAAGTGATGTAACTGTAAATGGTGGTAGTAGAACTGGTGCCATTGCTGGAGCAAGTGAGGGTACAATTGAAAATTCCTTTGTAACAGGAACAATTAATGGGAAATCTAACACAGGTGGAATAGTAGGAGTTCTTCATGGAGGAACTGTTAGAAATAACTCTGTAAATGTAAGTGTAGAAGGAAGTCCTGTAGGAGGACTTATTGGTGGAACTAACTACCAAGATCCAATAAACAATAAAAATGAAGTTGATGGTAATATAATTATAAATAACGTTGTTGTTGCAAATGTAAAGGGTAGTTCTTACGCTGGAGTACTAGTTGGTGATATGGGGGGCTCAAAGGGAGCTATCTTAAAGACATTTGATGGAAATATTATTATGGGAGTTTCTGAGGCAGACTCTCCAAACCAAGTTGGTGGATATTGGTCAAGTGGTAGACCAGTTGTAGATGAAGGTGGAGTAAACTACTATGGCGAAAACCTTAGTATCGAAAAAGTTTCAAACTCTGTAGCGAAAAATGCCTTTGCTGGAAAATCGGAAGAGGAATTAAAGAGTATTGAAACCTTTATAGCTCTAGGATATGATTTCGAAAGTGATTGGGTATGGAATGAAACACTTTCTCAACCAGTACCAAAGGCAGCAGTAGTAGACCTTGGTGAAATGTACACTATAATTGTAAAATCAAATAGGGGAGGAAATGTAAGTCCTTCTGGAAATGTACTTGTAAAGGGAGGAGAGAGCAAGGAATTTACCTTTACTCCAGATGAATATTTTACCATTGACAAGGTATTAGTAGATGGGGAAGAAGTTACAAGTGCAAAGGAAAATGGAAAATATACCTTTGAAAATGTAACAAGTGTGCACAATTTAGAAGTTGTATTTAAACTATCAGATAATTTAACTGGTACTTCTCCAAAGGTTGTATCTGAATTTACAAACTACAGATTAAATAATCCTAAACATTTCTATGCTCTAGTAGATTTAGGAGAGGGACAGCTTGGAATTCCAGATGAAAGAATTAAGAGAAGCGTTGGAAAAGTTTTAATTAAAAAAGATAGTGAAGTTGTCTTTGATGCAAATGGTTGCTTCTGGTTCCCATTAGATAGGGAAGGAGTACCTAGAAATGCTCTTGAAATTTGCTGGGACGATATGATTAAAAAGACAGAGTATAATAATTTAGTACCGGGAGTATACGATTTAGAGATAACCTTTAATGATGTAAAATCCACTGTAAATACCATTCCTCTATTTATTACAAAGGAATATATTTACAAACTAAATGTAGAAAATGGAGAGTTTACTGGAGAATCTATTAAACCAGGATACGTTGAAGAAAAGACTGAATTAGTAGTAACTCCAAATTCAAATGAAGGGGTATTTAATAACTGGGAAGTAGAGGGAGTTGAAATAGAAGATACTAAACTTCCTCCACTAGTATTTGAAATGCCAGGAAATGATGTTTCTTTAAAGGGGATTTTTGGAGATGCACCAGTAGATCCAGAGGAGCCGGTAGAACCAGCAGAAGAATTTGAAATAGAAGTTGTAAGTTCAATTTTCGGAAGAATTTCTACAGTAAATAGTGCAAAAGCAGGAGAAAGAGTATTTGTAAATGTAGTACCTGAATCAGGATACACTTTAAGAAATCTAAGAGTTGTAGATGAAAATGGAAGGATGGTTCCAGTAGTAAGGGGAACGCTAAAATATTCATTTACTATGCCAAAGGGTAGAGTAGAAATCTCAGGAGAATTTGTAAGAATTGAAAGAGAAATAGGATACACCTCTACAATAATAATGGGAGGTACAGGAGCAACCATTACAAATGATTCAAAAGACGACAAGGTAAGTACCATTAACCATAAGGCAAAGGAGCTTGCGAAGGAAAACAGTAAATCTAAAGACTATAAAATCACTGGGCAGAAGCGTCCATAGAAAAAGTTCTTGAGAAGAAATTAATGGACTTAGAAAATGGAAACTTTAATCCAGATAAAAAGACTACTAGAGAAACTGTAGTAGTTGCTCTAGGAAGATTACAGGGAATAGACCCAAGTAAGTACTATGGTGCATCGCTAGGTGATGTAGATGGAAATTCTGAAGTTGGAGGATATATTAACTGGGCGATAGAAAATAAGATTATCGCTGGATATGAGGACTCCACATTTAGAGGAAGTAGGGAAATAACAAGAGAGGAAATTGCAAGAGTATGAAACCAATATGTAGAAGCTATGAAAGTAAGTAGAGAAGAGGTAGCAGAGATTGAGTTTAAAGACAAGGCAGATTTTTCAAATTGGGCAGCAGATTCAATAGCCCTTGCAACTAAGAGGGGACTATTAAATGGTAGAATCGATGGTACATTTGATGGAAAGGCAAATTTAACTAGAGGTGAAGTTGCGCAAATTCTTGTAAATCTTATGAAGTAAAAATTACCGCGAGAGAGATCTCGCGGTAATTTTATATGCTTCTAAGAAATTTTACAAAGTAAAAAAGACCCCTAAGGGTCTTGTCATTACATATTCTTTGAGTAGAACTCAACGATTAATTGGTCTTCTATTTCTATTGGAATATCTTCTCTATTTGGTAGTGATACTAATGTTGCTTTAAGATCTTCTGCCTTTGAAATGTATGGGTAACTTGTTACGAAGTTGGTTTCGTAATTTTCCTTAAACATTTCAACTTTTCTACCCTTATTTGATAGGGCAATAACATCTCCTGCTTTACATCTATATGATGCAATATCAACCTTTTTACCATTTACAGTTATATGTCCATGGGTTACCATTTGTCTTGCTTGTCTAATTGAACTTGCAAAGCCCATTCTGTAAACTAGGTTGTCCAGTCTTCTCTCTAAGAATTGTACAAGTGCTGGACCTGTTTGTTCCTTATATTTCTTTGCTTCTTTAAAGAGATTTACAAATTGTTTTCGCTTCTTGCAGTACCTCTTACCGCTCTTTTCATAGCTTTTGGGTGACCGCATACGTTTAGTCCAAGTCTTCTAGATTGTTTAAATCTAGGTGCCATGTTTTTTGCCATTATTTCAACTCCTAATTATTATTGCCGCGATAATTTTAGAGCCTCAATTATTATAATACTTTCCATGTATTTTGTAAAGAATATTTTTAAGTATTATTAATAGAATTTATTTTATGATATACTAGATTATACTATACTTTACAGGTGATTAAATGAAATTATTATTGATAAAACATGCTAAGGCATTTTCAAAAAGTTCCGTTAATGATTTTTATAGAAGATTGACTTGGGAAGCTATGAGTGATATTAGGTAATACTATTCTGATTTAAAAAGATATTTTAAAAAGGAGAACTTTTTAATTGAATCATCTCCCGTTATTCGTGCTAAGGAGACTGCCTTAATTCTTGGTTCTGTTACGGGAAGAGAGGTTGGAATTTATGACTACCTTCAAAGGGCAGATTCAGTAGAACTTTTAAAAAGAGGCAGCGAAAATAATCTATGTGTTGTTGTAAGCGAACCTTCCCTTGGAGAAATTCTTGGGAAAATCATAGACGAGGAGTATAAAGTTTCTTCCGGGGGAATTATTTCTATTGATACAGATAGTAGAAAAATCAATTGGACTCTCCCCATGGAGGAGATTAAAAAAATTCCATACTTCGATACTAAAAGTCCCTATAAAAATTCCCTAAAGCCTGTTGTTAAAAATGCCAAGGAGAGAATTTTAGCTGACAGGGCTGAATATTTAGAGACTTATGATTCTGAAGCTCTTCATGATTTACGCGTTGGTACGAGAAGATACCTTGCTCTTCTTACTCTGTTAGTGGATTTTGCCGATGGTAAATCCTACAAGGCTCTTGTTAAGGAATTAAAGAGGATTATGAAAAACACTGGTGTAATGCGTGAGATTGATGTTTTTAAAGAGCATCTTCCCGATGCTAATCTTTCCGAGACGGAAGTAGAACTTGTTCTCTCTAGAGTTGATGAAGTTTATTCTAATCGTAGAGAGGATTTACTGGAACTATTAAATGACGATGAATATGTAGAATTTTTAAATGATCTGGATTTTCAAACTATTATGCTTCTTGAGGAAAGGGAAGAGAGTATTAATGAAATCTCCCAAGGATTTTTAGACAATCTATACATGGATATTTCCAACAATATGTTAAATAGAGATGTTATGGAAATTGATGAGCTTCACAAGGTGAGAATATCCGCTAAGGTTTTAAGGTACAATGTGGATTTACTAAAGGACTATTTAGACGAAAGCTATATTCCTATTAAGGATGAGGCTAAAAATATTCAGGATATTTTAGGGGAAGTCTGCGACAGGAATTTTATTGACAAGATGTTAGAGATTTATTTAAGGTAGATTTGTTCTTTATAAGTTGTAATTTATTTAATTGTAAATGATTTTTAGAAATGATATTATACCCATTAGGAGGGTTTTATGAGGAAGTATAGAAAAAGAGAACATATAGAAAATTTTTTAAGAACTGCATACAAGGGTCATACTCTTTTAGAGGATGTATTCCTGTACCATAATTCACTACCTGAAATGGATTTTGAAGAAATTTCTACTTCTACTAATTTTTTAGATAAAAAGAATTGTTTTCCACTTATGATAAATGCCGTTACTGGCGGGTCTGATTTTTCAAAGGAGATTAATTTAAACCTTGCACAAATTGCAAAGCACTTTAATATTCCCATGGCTGTCGGTAGCGAAACTATTATCTTTGAAGATAAGGATATTTTAGATTCCTTTAAAATTGTAAGGGAAACCTTAGGTGATGGAATTGTAATTGGGAATTTAAGCGGGAGAGTTACTCCTGATGAAGCGAAAGAGGCTGTTGAACTAATTAATGCCGATGCCCTTCAAATTCATCTAAATCCCGCCCAGGAAATTGTAATGGGTGAAGGGGAAAGGTCCTTTACCAATATCCTCTCTAATATTGAGGAGGTTGTAAAGCATCTTGAAGTTCCTGTTATTGTAAAGGAAGTTGGATTTGGAATATCTAGGGATGTTGCAAAAAAACTCTATAATATTGGAGTAAGATATATTGACGTCTCTGGTTATGGTGGTAGTAATTTTATTGAAATTGAAAATTTAAGAACTCCTAACAGGGATCTATCTGAATTATTTGGTTGGGGTATTCCTACGGCGCTTTCCCTTATTGAAAATGTGGAGTTGGATTTAGAGGGTCTTAATTTAATTGCATCTGGTGGAATTAGAACTGCGCAAGATGTTGTTAAATCCCTAGTTCTTGGAGCAAATATGGTTGCGATTTCTGGTGAGATTATCTCCTATGTTGTACATGGGGGAGTGGAGTATACTATTGAATATATTGATGAACTTATTTATAGAACTAAGATGATTATGCTCCTTACTGGATCAAAAAATATTGAAGATTTAAAAAATGTAGAGTATAAGATTACTGGTAGGTTAAAGGAATTATTAACAGCATGGTGCAGTAAATAATAAAGATAATGTATATAAAGATGCGAATGGTATATATGTTCCTAATGTTAACTTTTATATGCCTTCAAGCTCTATTATGTAATCTATAAAGTAAAATTAGATAGACTCTAAAAGGGAATGCTATATCACAATTATCATGGTTGTGATATAGCAGTCATTATCTCGGTAAAAATTCTATATCAATAGAAATAAAATACTATATTATATGATATATTAATGTTGTAAAAGTAATTTATAAAACATGAAAGATTTGTATAAAACTGGAGGTTATTATGAAAAAGAGAATAATTGTATTACTTGTTATGATGTGCGTACTTGCGCTTGTAGCATGTACCCCAAAACAGCAAAAGGAAGGAAAACTTGAATCATTAGTAGGATATATAGTTATTGAAGATAACAAATTATATTTAGATAAAGTTGAAATAATCACGCTTGATGACACTGAGAGAATAAAAGAGCTTGGGTTAAAGCAGCAAGATGATTTGCCGAATGGATATTACATTTACAACCCAAATACGGAAAACGACACATATGATTTAACAGGTGAAACAGTATATAACTTTGTTGATTCAAATCTCCTTTTCGTAGGGGATGAAGATGGTGATAGATCGTATACCACGATAAAAAAAGAAGAATTTGTTCAGCATTTGAGTACATCGTATTCTGATGTGCCTCCAGCTCAAACTGTTCCGTTCTTTCTCGAAGTGAAAGATGGAAAAGTCATAAGTATTACAGAAAAATCTGAATTTACGATTTAACAAAATAAAGAATCTTAGTTTTGTGTAAATAGTATGTGTCTACACTGAACTTTAATTATATAAAAGAATGCTCGATTGTATTTCAGTCGAGCATTTTTACGTTCTTACTCATAATTTAATGAATCAAGTATTTTAAAGATATAATGGAGCATCTCTGATTGGTAATTTAAACAAGGAGGTTATCATGGCAACAACCCGTCTAATATCCATGCACCAAAACAAAGGAAAGTCTACTGCTGACTGCCTTGCAGATCGTATAGATTATGCATTAAATCCTGACAAAACCAATAATGATGAATATGTCAGCTCCTATGAATGTGACTCTAAAACAGTGCAAGGAGAATTCCTTTTGTCCAAGAGAATATACTCTGATATTACAGGTAGAGAACAAGCAAATGATGTAATAGCTTATCAGATAAGGCAATCTTTTAAACCAGGGGAAGTTACAAAGGAATAAACTCACTAATATTAATGAATTGATTCAATAAATCAAGTAAATTACTTTGATTTTGATTATAGAATTTATCAAAGTCAGTAGAAATATCACAAAGGTTTAATTGTTTATCTGAAACTGGCATAGGATTCTCCTTTTTTATTCATTTTGAGTTATACACATCTAGTTAATGAATATATACCCAAAATTGGGGGGTCCAGCCATTTCAATATATCAAAATGTAGTATTAATGCGAGTTGTAGAGTTTTACAACGAGCTAAATTATTAAGTTAAGGGGGTAAAAATTACCCCCTCTTTATTTTTGTCCTATTTAGTTTTGGTTAGTTTTAGTCCTAGTGTTGGTACTTCTAGTGTAGAGTTTGTGTACTTTACCTTTAGTCCGTTTAAATCCACTAGCTCTGTAACACCTGTCTTATTATCTAGTACGGATCCGCTTAGTGCAAATTCTCCATTTTTGTAGTACACAGGTGAATATACCTTTAGTAGTTTTCCACTATTATTTTCTCCCTGAATGTGGATTGCTAAAAAGTATTCGTAATTATTTGTTTCTACATTATCCACCTTTACATTTTGTTTGCAAATTTGTATATCTGCATCTCCGTTAAAGTCTTTTCCCGTATATTTTCCGTTCCACACGCCAATAAGATCCTCTATTGTAACTTCTGAATCTGATTTTGTAATACTTATTCCATTTGAATATCCTTCTCCAACTACAACTACTCTATTTTTTTCGTCCCAGTCTACTTTTTCTCCAAAGGCCTCTGAAATTGCCCTTACTGGTAGCATAAATCTTCCCCCAATTAACTGTGGTGATACTTCTATTTCTATGGTATTTTCTCCAGTGGATTTTTTGTGGACTATTTTCTTTACGTCCTTTTCTATGGTAAGAGTTTCATCTCCCTTTGAAATTACTACTGGCTTATCATTTGCAGTCCAGTCTACTTTATATCCTAGGCTTTCAGAAATTACCCTTATTGGTACTAGAGTTCTTGATTCTACAATTACTGGGTCAACATCGCTTTTTACATAATCTCCCTTTACCCATAGGTTTATTGGACTATCGGCAAGTACTGTTGCACTTAGTGTAAGTACAAGACTTAGTGTTAATATTATCTTTTTCATAAGTTCTCCTATCTATTAAATATTACAATTTTGCTACCAGGTGTGGCAGTTCCAAATAGTGCCTCGTTAAAGGCTATTTCCATTTTCGATTGGGAATTTTGTTCAATAAAAAACTCCTCAAATCCCTCAATGTTAAAATTTTCCACTAGGTATTTTAAACTAGTATAGTCCAGTCCAAAAATATACCCGTAGAGAAATACCTCCTCCTTTGAAATTGAAGTGGGAAGGGTATTAGTTTTACCCTTTCCTAATGCCTCTATATGACCTTTTAAGTCGCTAAAATATTTATGAATAGCATTACCCTCCCTTGGAATTCTCCCAAGGTAGTAAAGGCAAATAAACATTATTACAAAGGAAATTATAAAGGGAATAATCCCTAACGTAATTCCACTATACATAGAATATGCTCCAAATACAAGGTATAATATCCCGATTAAAGCTAATTTTAAAGCCATTCTCTTATTTTTTGAATCTTTAAACCGCAGTCCAAGGTCCATTAGGGAAATTTCTACCTCATCATACCAATTTGTAAAGGACATATTAAAATTTTCAACATTATCCTGTCGTACTTCCTTTAATTTTTTAGTAGAGGTAGGTTTAAAATCCTCTAGAAGTTTTACAAGGGACTTAGTATGATTTTCCCATGGGTCTTTTAATTTTGTAAGTATAAAATTTGTCTTGGTCTTTTTCTTTACTGGCGTAGTATATTCCTCATGGGAGATGGAATAAACTCCCTTGTAAACTAGGTATAGAATTTCACCAAGTACTAATCTATCTGCAACAAAATCTCCCATTACAAACTTTCCAACTTGAGCAGGAGTAAGAGTAATTTTCCTACCTTCTACTGGAGAGGAGTCCTCTTTTTTATCCTTTATGTATTTTATAAAAATCACTAGAAAAAAGAGTAGAGAGAGAAAAATTAAAATAAAATCTCTAAAAAAATTCATAATTCACCTCTACTTAATTATAGTTTATTTGTAAAAATTTGTATAGGAGAGTAAATGTGGGATAGAGGTAATACTTGGGTAAAGATAGAGTAGAATAGAATTTGGAGGTAAATATGTTATACGATGTAGTAATTTTAGGAGCAGGCCCAGCGGGGTTAACTGCTGCTATTTATGCAGCTAGGGCTAAATTAAAAACTATTGTAATAGAAAAGGAAATTGAAGGTGGAGCAGTAGCAACTACTACTGAAGTGGAAAACTATCCAGGATTTGGACTTGTAGAGGGAATAAAACTCTCTATGGATATGTCAAAGCAGGCACAAGAACTTGGCGCAGAACTTACCTATGAGGAAGTTGTAGAGGTACAACTTGAAAGCAAGGAGAAGGTTGTAAAAACTACTGATAAGGAATATAGAGCCAGGACAGTTATTATTGCAACTGGAACTAACCCAAGGGAAATGGGCGTAGATAGAGAAGCTGATTTTAAAGGTAGGGGAATTTCCTACTGTGCAACTTGCGACGCGGCATTTTTCCAAGATCAAGAGGTATTTGTAATTGGTGGAGGAGATGCGGCAGTAGAGGAGAGTTTATTTATTGCTAAGTTTGCAAAAAAGGTTCATATAGTTCATAGAAGAGATGAACTTCGTGCAGCAAAGTCAATTCAAGAGAAGGCATTTAATACAGATAATATTGATTTTATTTGGGATACTGAAGTAGAAAGTATTGAGGGAGAAAATTCCCTTGAGAAGGTTGTACTAAAGAATAAAAAAACTGGGGAGACTAGAGAAATTAACAAGGACCAAAATGGAGAGTTTGGACTATTTGTATTTATTGGTCTAGTTCCAGAAACAGGACTATTTAAAGGACAGGTACAACTTGAAAAGGGATATATTAAAACAGACGAAGAGATGAAAACCAATATACCTGGAGTATTTGCAGCAGGAGATGTTAGAGTAAAATTACTAAGACAAATTGTAACGGCAACATCTGACGGAGCAATAGCAGCAGTTCAAGCAGATAAGTATATTGCAGAAGAAGAGGGAACCCTTTACGAAGGATTAAAATAAAAATTTTGGAGCATTGCTAAGCAGTGCTCTTTTTTTTATTTACCAGAAAATATTGTATAATCCTATTGGTGATATTATGAAAATTTTTATTGTTGAAGATGATTTTACTATTGCAAGTCTACTAAGCTCGGAGCTTAATAGTTGGAGTTATTCCACATATATTGCAAGTGATTTTAATAATATAATGGAGGAATTTAATAGGGATTTTTTTGATTTAGTTCTGTTGGATATTGGACTTCCCAATTACAACGGCTACTACTGGTGCGAAAGAATTAAAGAAGTTTCAAATGTTCCAATTATTTTTCTTTCCTCGAGAAACGAAAATATGGATATAATTATGGCGTTAAATATGGGCGCCGACGACTATATTACAAAGCCCCTTGATATTAACGTTACCCTTACTAAAATTAGGGCGATTTTAAGACGTGCCTATGGTATGAAAATTGAAACTGATAGTTTAAACTTCCATGGAATAAAGTATGACCTACTAAAAAATGAAATTACCAATGGAGAAAATTCCACTTTTCTTACGAAAACTGAGGGAATTATTTTCTCCATACTTATAAAAAATGGCGGGGAGATTTCCACAAGAGAGAGTATTTTAGACGTATGTTGGGGAAATGGAGATTTTATTGACGATAATACCCTTAATGTAAATATGGTAAGGCTTAGAAAGAAGTTAAGGGATATAGGGGCGGATAATTTAATTGTAACTAAAAAGGGAGTTGGGTATTGCCTAAATGAAAACTTTAGAGGGAATTAAAAGAGTTTTACTAGAGAATAAAATACTACTTACTTTTTCTATACTCATATATTTTCTATTCTTCATAGGATTTAAAATTTATTCCATCCCTAAGGATTTATACTACAATATTTTTCTTATTGGTGTATTTTTTATTGGAGTGTATTTATTTTTCTCCTACAATGCATATAAAAAAGAATTGGGGGAAATGGAGAATTTACACAATAGAATAAAAAAACTTGAGGAGAGGCTAGAGGAGTACAGTAAAAATTCAAATGACATGGAAAATTTTATGTTAATGTGGGTTCATCAAATAAAGACGCCTATTACTGCTATGAATTTGTGTTTAGAGTCTAAAAAAATTGATGGGGATATTTTAAAGTCAAACCTTATTTCCGTAGAGTACTAATTAAATTTGGCAATTGGATATTTAAAGCTACAAAATCCCTCTAGGGATCTTTTAATTTCCTACGTTAATTTAAATGACACCATTATGGAGATAATAAAGAAATATCGCAGCCTTTTTATTACCAATAGGATTAAATTAGTTCTCCACGATTTAGACTACTGTGTAGTAACTGACAAGACTTTAAATTCCCTTTTAATTGAACAATTAATTTCTAATTCTACAAAGTATGCAAAGGGAGAAACTGTAGAAATTTACTTTGACAGTAAGGTTTCCAAACTTGTAATTTACGACAGTGGAATTGGAATTAAGGAGTCGGATTTAAAGAAGATATTCAACAAGGGCTACGGCGGTTTTAACGGGCGCTATACTGAAAATTCATCTGGAATAGGTCTATATATTGCAAGTACAATTTGTAAAAGATTAAACCAGAGTTTAAGTGTAGATTCAAAATTGGGAGAGTACACTGAATTTAGAATTGGATACGAAGATTACAAAATTGAAAGATAGATTTCTATTTTGTAAGTTTAGATAAATGCAGCAAATTTTTGGAGATGCTAGTATATTTCCAAGGAGGTAGGAAATGTTACTAAGTATAGAAAATTTAAGAAAGACATATAGAACTAAGGACATTGAAACAGAAGTACTAAGGGGAGTAAATTTCTCCGTAGAAGATGGGGAATTTGTTGCAATAATAGGCGAGTCTGGAAGTGGAAAGACAACTCTATTAAATATTATTGCAAGCTTTGAAAGCGCCGACGAGGGCAAGGTTATTTTAAATAATATAGATATTTTAAAATTAAAGGATAAAGAAAAGGCAGAGTTTAGAAGAAAAAAACTGGGATTTGTTTTTCAAGAGTATAATATTCTGGATAACTTTTCCAACAAGGACAATGTTCTTCTGCCCCTTGTCCTTTCAGATGTTGATGTAAAAACTATGGAGAAGCAGCTTTTTAGAGTTTCAAAATTTTTAGAAATCGATGGGATTTTAGATAAGTACCCCTATGAAATTTCCGGAGGTCAAAGACAGCGACTTGCCATTGCACGTGGGATTATTACAGAGCCAGAGTTGCTCCTTGCCGATGAACCTACTGGGGCACTTGATTCAAGAAGTAGCGATTCCTGTATGAATCTATTTAGAAAGATAAATGGAGAGAATAGAACTATTTTAATGGTAACCCATTCACTAAGGGCGGCTTCCTTTGCATCAAGGGTGCTATTTATAAGAGATGGCGTAATTTTTCATGAGCTCTATCGTAAAGGTCTATCCCAAATTGAATTTCAGGAGATGATTGGAGATACCTTTAGTCTATTAAATAGAGGTATTCTATGAAACTACGACTACTAATGAAGCTTGCCCATAGAAATTTAAAAAGCAATAGTGATATTTTTATTCCCTATATTCTCTCAAATGGAATAATGTTTGGAATAAACTATATTTTTATTTCTCTAATGGGAAATGAATTTATTAAAACTAGACATGTGGAGACCATAGCATTACTACAAAGGGAAATTATGTAGAAATCCTGAGATTCAAGCT
>CAYFUL010000003.1:0-50231 GCA_964346375.1 uncultured Peptoniphilaceae bacterium | reverse complement strand
TCCATATAGAAAATGGTGTATTTCGAGAGGAAGTAAATTTTGATTTATAAAAAAATGCCGTCAATAATTATTGGCGGCATTTTTTTATAAAATTCCATGGCATTATAACGAGTGGTCAGTACATTGGTATTATGGAATTGATTGGTAACAAAACACGAACGCAACGAAACGGGCGGATTAGGGACAATCCGCCCCTACCGAGAGTAATTTGCGTTGAATGGGTTTCATATTAGTGGTGGGTTATGTGTTGGTAATTTATATAGTCCATTGTACATAAATAAATCAAGGTAGGGGTCGGTCGTCCCCGCCCGACCCGAGGGGAGTGTACATCGGTACAATGGAATATATTTACATTGAAAAATATTTTTAAAATATCAATTTTATAAAACTCTATGACATTGTAACGGGGGACCCACAACAATTCGCCCTACCAATTGGAATAATTTTTATAAATCATCCTCTATAACTGCTGACTTTGCGTATGCCGATGGCTTTGCTTCAAAAAAGTCCGTCTTTATTTCATTTGGGTTGGAATAATCACTTACCCACTTCATAGATTCTGGCTCATCATATCCTGGATATAGTTCTGAAAATCCCAAGTTTGAGGACCTTAAATTTCCAAGGTACTTTATATAGTCCTCTACCATCTTTTGGTTTAGTCCCTTTATATTTTCACCTATTACATATTTTCCCCATGCAATTTCTTCCTCTACACCCTGTTTTAACATCTCCTCATAGGTTGCAACTTTTTCAGGTGTAAATAGATCTGGGCGCTCCTTTTTAAGCTCTACTATTATGGATCTAAATAGCCATAGATGGGTGTTCTCATCTCTATTAATATACCTAATTTCACTTACTGTCCCTGGCATTTTTCCCATTCTTCCCAAATTATAGAAGAACATAAATCCTGAGTAGAAGTAAATTCCCTCTAGGATATAATTTGCAATAAGTGCCTTCATAAAATTGTCCTCGTTTTTTTCTACATAGAAGTCATTGTACTGGTCTGTAATATATTTATTTCTTCCAAGTAGTACCTCGTCGTCCTTCCACTGGTAGAGTATGTCGTCCCTCTCCTCTGGGGAGCATATTGTATCAAGAATATATGAATAGGACTGGGAGTGTATAGACTCCTGGTATGACTGTATTGATAGACATAGATTTATTTCATTTGCAGTAATATATGCCTGTAAATTTGGCAGCTGTGCAGTTTGAATTGAATCTAGGTATATTAAAAAGGACAGTATTTTATCGTAGGCAGTCTTTTCGTAGCTATCCAAGTTGCGATAGTCCTTTATGTCCTGATTTAGATTTATCTCCTCTGGTATCCAAAAGTTATTCATGGCCTGTCTATACCAATTACTACTCCATGTGTATTTTAAATTGTTAAAGTCGTTTAAATTGGTAGTGTTCCCGTTAATTATCATTCTCTTTGACAGTTCAATATCTCCATCTTCGTTAAACAGTCCTCTTTTTTTAAGTTCCATAGCTCCTCCTTTATGAAGCACAATAATCGCAGTCCTCTACTTCTAGGGACTTACTTCTTACATAGTAAATGCTCTTTACTCCCAGCTCCGCCGCCTCTACATATAGATTTAAAATCTGTCTCATAGTATAGTCTGTGGTAATGTAGAAGTTTATAGATTGGCCTTGGTCAATATGACGCTGTCTAATTCCCGCAGCCTTTACTAGCATACTTTGATCTACCTCGTGGGCATTTTCATATAGCCAAAAAGTTCTTGGAGTTAAATCTGGGGCAACCCTTGGTAAAATTGAACCCTTCTTCTCCTCTAGGAAGTACCTTTTCATTACAGGGTCTACTGCCGCAGTAGTTCCTGCAATTATAGAAGTTGAACCAGTTGGTGCAATTGCCATAATGTAACCATTCCTAAGTCCATTTTCCCTTACATTCTTCTCCAATTCCTTCCACATAGGACTATTATACTCTCTTCTCTTAAAATACTCTCCAGTTTCCCATTCAGAACCACTAAAGTATTCGTAGGAACCCTTCTCCTTTGCAATTTCATTTGAAGCCTTAATTGCATAGTAGTTTATCTTTTCGTAGACTTCGTCTGCAAATTTTAAATGGTCCTCGTCAGAAATTCTAATGCCACGTTTTACCATTGCATGGTGGTAGCCGCTAGTTCCAAGTCCAATTGGACGATACTTTCTATTGGTAATCTTTGCATATGGTACGGGATAGTAGTTTAAGTCGATTACATTATCCAGTCCTCTAACGGCAGTTCTAACAATATCAGAAAGTTCCTCCTCATTTTCAAGGTCAATGTTTCCAAGTACAAGGGAAGCTAAATTACATACTACAAAATCTCCCGGCTTAGTTACATTTACAACTACCTCATCACCATCTTCCGTTTCAATACTTGTGGAAACAGTTTCTATTCCACTCATATTCTGCATAATCTCTGTACAAAGGTTAGAAGAATAGATCATACCCTTGTGTTTATTAGGGTTCATTTCATTTACAGCGTCTCTATTAAAAGTAAAAGGAGTACCAGTTTCAGTAAGGGATTTGATAATTAGACGAACTAAATCCTTTACGCTCATCTCCCTACGGGAAATACTTCTATCGTTTACACATTCAAAGTATTTCTCCTCCCATTCCTCGCCGTAAAAATCCTCAAGGGAATATCCCCTCTTAGTAAGGACTTCGTGGGGATCAAACATGGACCAAGTTGCGTTAATATCATTTTTAGCAAGGCGCCAAAATAGATTTGGATAGCATATAGCAGGGAAAATATCGTGGGCCTTCATTCTATCATCTCCGTTATTAGTACGAAGTTGTAAAAATTCTGGAATGTCCTTGTGCCAAATATCAAGGTAGCAGGCGATAGACCCTTGTCGTACGCCAAGTTGGTCAACGGCAACGGCAGTGTCATTTGCAAGTTTAATCCATCTAATAACTCCGCCGGCAACTCCCTTAAAACCTCTAATATCCGATCCATTTGCCCTTACCTTTCCAAAGTATAGGCCCATTCCGCCGCCATGTTTTGAAACTTGTGCAAAGTTATCAATACTTCTATAAATGCCCTTTAGTGTATCGGGAACAGTATCAATAAAACAGGAGCTAAGTTGGTGGTATGGCTTTCTTGAATTAGACATAGTAGGAGTTGCAACAGTAACCTTTAATTTAGAAAGCATATCGTAGAATTTTTTCGCCCAGTGAATTTTATCCGCTTCTAACATTGCAAGGTGCATCCCAATTCCCATGTACATCTCTTGAATACCCTCAAGAAGTTTTTGGTCGTGGCTTCTAATTAAATATCTCTTAATAAGAAGGTCCATAGCAGAATAATTTAACAGTCTATTTCTACTGTTATCCATGTAATTTTCAAGTTCCTCAATTTCTTCCCTAGAGTAGTTTTCTAAAATATACTCACCGTACAATCCATTTTCAGTTAGAATTTTAATCTTCTCATAAAACGAAATATTTCCAATATTTGCCTCAATATTTAAGGATAGATCGTAATTTAAAAATATAGCAGAAATATACTCCCACTTTGGCGCGTCCTTAGTAGTAAGCTCAGAAGAAGCCTTAATTAACATGGAAAGGTACTCCTCTTGAGAAAGACCATCTTTAATAAAGGACTCAAATTTTGAAAATAGCTCCCCAATACCATACCTCTTGTTGTCATATTCCTTTCTAACAAGTTCAATAAGGTCCAGTACATTTTCATCAGTAATATATCTTTCAAACTTTAGGATAATTTTTCTATCCTCATTGTGGCGGGCTCTATATAAAATAAAGGAACGCACAACATCAATTTGCTTCTCGTCAATTAATTTTAGCTCAACTAAATCCTGAATACCCTCAACGGCGGGAAGGTGTTCTTCGCTGTAGTCCTTCTTTAAATTTTCCTCAATCTCCCTAGCAAACTCTCTAATCTTTTCTATATCGTAATCCTTAAAGACGGAGATGTATGCCTTCTCAATTGCATTTACAATCTTCTCCAAATCAAAAGGCACAACCCTTCCGTCACGCTTTAAAATCTTCATGTATCCCCCTATATTGTGGTTTTCTTTTATTTTTTTCTAAATACATACTATATATTACCATATATCCTATAAATTAAGTATGATTTAGTAGAAATTTATTTGTAAAATTTTTTTAGAATAGTGTTCCCATTATTTATACTAATTTGACAATTACAGTGGGAATGTTATAATTAATTGAAATAAAAAAATGGAGGTACCCTTTGAGACATTTATTGGAACCTGAAGATTTAACAATTGAAGAGATAGATTATTTAATAGGACTTGCTAATGATATTATTGAAAATCCCGAGGAATATGTTGATATTTGTAGAGGAAAATTATTAGCCAGTCTTTTTTTTGAACCTTCTACTAGAACTAGACTCTCCTTTGAATCGGCGATGAACCGCCTTGGTGGAAGGGTAGTTGGCTTTGCAGACCCTAGTGCAACTTCCCAATCCAAGGGAGAAACTCTTACAGATACTCTAAAAATTATTGAGCAGTATGTGGATATTTTCGCTATGCGCCACCCCCAAGAAGGTGCGCCATACTTAGTTAAAAAATACGTAGACATTCCCATTATTAACGCAGGGGACGGCGGCCACCAACATCCTACCCAAACTCTTACTGACCTTCTTACTATCCACCACTACAAGGGAGATTTTAACAACTTAACTATTGGTATGGTTGGGGATTTAAAATACGGTAGAACTGTTCACTCCCTTGTAAATGCTATGAAGAGGTATAAAAATATAAAATTTATCTTTATCTCTCCTGAAGAACTTGCTATGCCATCTTTTATTAAGGACGAACTTAATAGCGAGGACTATATTGAAACGGATAACCTACTAGATAATATTAAAGACCTTGATATTCTATATATGACTAGAATTCAAAAGGAGAGGTTTGATTCCTATGAGGAGTATTTAAAATACAAGGGAGTTTTTGTACTTAATGAGGAAAAACTAAATAGGGCAAAGGATGATTTAATTATTATGCATCCCCTACCAAGGGTCGATGAAATTCCTGAAGAGGTTGATAGGGATAGTAGAGCTGTGTACTTTAACCAAGCTGGATACGGAATGTATATTAGAATGGCACTAATACTATTTCTACTTGAAATCCACCCTAAAAATTTTACCCCACCTGCTGCAAAACCTATGGAGGATAAAAAAATCTACCATATTGATAAAAAGTGTAGTAATTCCCACTGTATTACCCAATTTCAAAATATTGTGGACCCTGGCGTGGTAGTAGATAGTTTTGGGAAGTATAGATGTGAATTTTGTAATGAGGAGGTACTATGAGTAAGGTTCTTGAAAATAAATGGATCACAAAAAATTACTACCTACTTCAAACGGATTTAAAGTGTAATTGTGAACCGGGACAGTTTTTTATGTTGCGAAGCTGGAATAATTTCCCCCTACTATCAAGGCCAATTTCCATCTTTGATATAAATAGTAGTGGCGCAGTTTTTCTATACGAAGTTATTGGAGAAGGTACTAAAATTCTTTCAAACCTTGCATCAGGAGATAGTATAGAAGTTCACGGACCTTACGGAGTTGGTTTTCCAATACTTGATTCAGATGTGGTCCTTGTTGGCGGCGGAGTAGGGGTTGCACCTTTTTACTACACTGCAAAAAAATATTTAGATAATGGAAAAAAAGTAGACCTATATATTGGTGAAGATGAGGTAAGTGAATTAGAAGTCCTCTTTCAAGATTTAGATGTAAATCTTTTCGTAAAGAAGTCTGGATTTATTACTGATATTGTAGAAGATGGTACAACTCCAATTCTAACCTGTGGCCCCGAAATTATGATGGAGAAAATTTATAGACAGTTTAAGGGAAAAAGGGAAGTCTATGCCTCAATCGACAAGCGAATGGGTTGTGGAGTAGGAGCTTGTCTTTGCTGCACAGTAAAAACCGTAGATGGCTTTAAAAGATCTTGTAAAGACGGTCCTGTATTTAAAGGAGAGTATGTATGGGAAGAATGAATGTAAATTTAATGGGGATGGATTTAAAAAATCCCCTTATTATGGCATCAGGTACCTATGGATATGGTAGAGATTATGAAAATGAATACTCTCCATCTATTTTAGGTGGAATTTCCTCAAAGGGCATTACCCTTCTTCCAAAGGAGGGAAATCCGGGAATAAGAATTTGGGAAACTCCAAGTGGAATTATGAATTCCGTTGGACTACAAAATCCGGGACTGGAAGTTTTTTTAAGGGACTACTTTTACGATATGAAAAGCCTTGGGACGAAAGTGCTGGTAAATCTAGGTGGAAATTCCATAGAGCAGTATGTAGAGGCGGCGAAAATTTTAGACGACTACGACGTAGACTGTATAGAGTTAAATATTTCATGCCCCAATGTAAAGGAAGGGGCGGCAGTATTTGGACTTAAATGTGAAAGTGCAGAGGAAGTTGTAAGGGCAGTAAGGGCTGCTACAAAACATAGACTCCTTGTAAAATTATCTCCCAACGCTGAAAATATATCCGATATGGCAAAATCAGTAGAGGCATCGGGAGCAGATGGAATTTCCCTTGTAAATACATTCCAAGCCATGGCAGTAGACATTGTAAATAAAAGACCAGTTTTTGAAAATATATACGCTGGACTTTCAGGCCCTGCAATAAAACCAATTGCCCTTAGAATGGTACACCAATGTTCAAAATCAGTTAGTATTCCCATAGTCGGACTAGGGGGAATAATTTCTGCAAAGGACGTTATAGAATTTATTATGGTAGGAGCAACGGCAGTGCAAATTGGTACGGGTAACTTTATGAATCCAAAACTGCCAGTAAAAATACTAGAGGATTTAGAAAAGTACTTAGAGGAAAATAATACCACCGTGGAAGAAATAAGGGGAATAATTTAAAAATATGAAAGGGACCTATGGGGAATATTCTCCACAGGTCCCTTTTTTTGTATGAATTAACCAAATCATTACTATTTCAAAACTAAGGGTAGGGGCGGCACGTCCTCGAGCCGCCCGTTACAATGACATGGAATTTTAAAAATTTGGCATTCGAAAAAATTTTTCAATGCAAATATATTCCATTGTACCGATGCACTATCCCCGCGTGTCTCTGTAAATTTCAATACCCTACATCATAAAAAAATTACTTCCTAATCTCCTCTTTCATACCAACATATGGTCTTAATGGCTCTGGAATAAATACACTGCCATCTTCCCTTAAATGGTTCTCTAAAAATGCAATTAACATTCTTGGCGGAGCAACTACTGTGTTGTTTAAAGTATGGGCAAAGTAATTTCCATCCTCTCCCCTAATTCTAATATTAAGCCTTCTCGCCTGAGCATCGCCTAAATTTGAACAAGATCCAACTTCAAAATACTTCTTCTGTCTTGGACTCCATGCCTCAACATCAAGTGACTTAACCTTTAAATCAGCAAGGTCCCCAGAGCAACATTCAAGAGTTCTTACAGGAATCTCAAGACTTCTGAAAAAGTCCACAGTATTTTTCCATAGCTGTTCGTACCAATATGGAGAGTCCTCTGGCTCACATACAACTATCATCTCCTGCTTTTCAAATTGATGTATTCTATAAACTCCCCTCTCCTCAATTCCATGGGCGCCTACTTCCTTTCTAAAGCATGGTGAATAGGAGGTTAGAGTTTGTGGAAGGGTGTCCTTTTCGTTAATAGTGCCGATAAATTTTCCAATCATAGAGTGTTCGCTAGTACCTATTAAATATAAATCCTCTCCCTCGATTTTATACATCATGTTTTCCATTTCAGCAAAACTCATTACGCCAGTAACAACGTCTGAACGAATCATAAATGGAGGAATATAGTAGGTAAATCCTCTATCAATCATAAAATCCCTTGCATAGGAAAGAATTCCAGAGTGAAGTCTTGCAATATCTCCCTTTAAGTAGTAAAAACCATTACCAGAAGTTTTTCTTGCAGAGTCTAAATCAATTCCATCTAATGCTTCCATAATATCTACATGGTATGGAACTTCATAATCTGGTACAACAGGCTCTCCAAATTTTTCAAGTTCAACATTTTCGCTGTCGTCCTTTCCAATTGGAACAGTAGGGTCCATTATCTGTGGAATTACTAACATTCTCTCGCGAATAAGCTCCTCAAATTTTCCAGTATTTTCCTCAATAGAAATAAGTTCCTCGTTAATCTTTACAACTTCTGCCTTTGCCTCTTCAGCTTTTTCCACTTCCTTTTTCGCCATTAGAGCGCCAATTTCCTTAGAGATTTTATTTCTACTTGCTCTTAATTCATCTCCCTTGGATTTTAATTCCCTTAGCTCAATATCCATTGCAATTACTTCGTCTACCATTGGAAGTTTTTCATCTTGAAATTTCTTTTTAATATTCTCTTTTACAACTTCAGGGTTCTCTCTTAAAAACTTAATATCAATCATAATTTCCTCCTAAAAATAAAAAAATACTCCATCCCAAAGGGACGAAGTATTCCGCGGTGCCACCCAATTTTTTTACTTATTTTAAAATGACTAGAAGGTGGATTTAGTATTCTCCATAATGAACTTTCACCAGCCGTTCACTCTCTACATACTTTAAATACCTACTATTCCCTCTTACGTCTTATGAAGTTATGTTAATTTTACCAAAGAACAGTTTATTAATCAATCTTTTCTATCTCTACATTTTCAATAATTCTGCCCTTAATTTCAACGGCTCTTAGTACAACTTCCTCATTATATACAACGGAGACGTCCTCCCCGTCCTCTGGAATATATCCAAGAAGTTCAATCATAAGTCCACTTAAAGTCTCGTGGTTCTCGCTTTCTAAATCAAGTCCAAGCTCCTCGTTAATATCGTCCAGCTCCGCCTGACCTTCAACAATATACTTTCCATCTTCAAGGGCATATATAGAGTGTTCAACTTCGTCGTATTCGTCCTCAATATCCCCTACAATCTCCTCAATTATGTCCTCTATACTTACCATACCACTAACACCACCATACTCGTCTACAAGGATAGCCATGTGGGTCTTTTGTCTTTGAAGTTCTTTAAGAAGAATGTCGATTTTTTTAGTCTCCGGTACAAAGTACGGAGGGTTCATAATAGACCTAATATTAATATTTTCATCTTCAACGTAGGATTCAAAAAGATCCTTTACGTGGATAATGCCAACAACATTATCAGGATTCTCTTCGTAAATAGGAATCCTAGAAAAACCAGAGTCCAATATATCTTTAATGGAGTCCTTGGAAAACTCATCAACCTCAATCATAAAAAGGCTAGTCCTTGGAGTCATAATTTCTCTACACATTAAATCGTCAAAATCCATAATGTTTACAATCATCTCTTCACCAGAGAGATTAATAACCCCCTGCTGTTGAGAGACTTTAAGGTATGCTTTAAGTTCCTCTTCAGAAATTTTCTCCTCAACATCTTCAGAATACTTCCCAAGTAATTTAAGAACAAGGGTCGTAGTAGTAGATAGCAGTTTTACAAATGGATATGAAATTTTTGAAAAGATTGAAATCGGCCCAATACTAAAAAGGGCAATAGTCTCTGGATTTTGTAGAGCAATTCTCTTAGGAACAAGCTCCCCAAATAAAATGGTTAAAAAAGACAGCGCCATAGTAACAACAATAAATGAAATACTAGAACCATAGGCAATTCCAAGAGCCTGTAATTTCGCCCCAAGAACCTGGGAAATAGAAGTCGCCGCAGAAGCAGAAGAGAAAAATCCAGCAAGGGTAATACCAACTTGGATAGTGGATAAAAATCTCGTCTGATCCTTAATAACCTTTAGTAGAGTCTTAGCCTTAGAGTTACCCTCCTCAGCTAAACTTTCAATCTTATTTTTATTACAGGAGACCATTGCCATCTCTGCCGAAGCAAAAAAGGCATTAACTCCCGTAAGAGCAATTATAACAATAAACTGTAGTGTTAAGCCCTGAGGCCCGTCGTCCATTTACTCATCCTCCATTAATTCGTTTATAAGTTCCATAAACTCATACTGCATATCCTCATACTGAAGTAGATATTCTTCAACGTCCCTTTCCTCATCTCCTAAACCAGTAAATAAAATAGGATTGGAAAGACGACTAAAGGAGTTTTTCATCTCCATAAAGCTGTTTAAAAATCTACCTAGTAAAACCTTTATACTTTCATTTTCACTAAGTCCAACAATTTCAGAATTATATAGCTTATTAAACTCACCCTCAAAGGAATTAAGGGTGTTGTTAAAACTCATTAGCTTAGAAAAACTAATACCACCTCTGTGAAGCTTGTTCTTAATATCCTTCTGCTCCTTGTCGAGGGCAAAGTAGAGTTTTTTAAGTTCAGCCTCAAGTTCCATTAAATCCTGTGGAATTTTAACACTAGGAGCCTTAACATAATCCCTACCCATTGGGACAAAACTCCTATTGGTATTTATGTAAACACCATTATCAAGACTATTGTAGTCTACGCTAAAGTCAAGAAGGTATGCAAGATCCCTAAGTCTGTAATATCCATATCCTTTGTAGTTAAACCCACTAAGGGAAATTCTTCTACCGTCAATGGTAATGCTATTTTTAAAAAGATCCACAACAAGTGGAGCTTCGTTACTATCAAAAATTGGAACAACACCAAAATAAACTCTATTTTTAAAAACTTGGGTAAAATTATTTTTATCGTCATAGATAATATTAAAGGCCTTATTAGTACCTTTAAAAATATCAGCAATATCTCGCAGTCTGTAGTAATTACTTCCCTCAATATTGTATCCCTTTAAATAGACGTAGCTTCCATTAAGTCTAGTATTTCCCTCCACGGGAATAGCATTAAAAGTTTCGCCATAAGTAACAATAGGAAGGAGTGCTACAATAAGAAATACTAAAAAATATTTTTTCACAATATTCCTCCCATTGTAGCTATTATAACATATAAAATAATTTAAAATCAAAAATACCATTGGAATTACATTTGCGCCACAAATTTATAAGCAATGGTATTGGATTGCGAAAAATAATTTACTCTACAGCGTTCACAACTCATGGTAGGGGCGGCACGTCCCGAGCCGCCCGTTACAATGCCTTGGAGTTTTATTACCATTCCATTCCACGATAAAAATGTATTTTCACTGAAACAACGACCGTATTTTGCTATGAATGTATTCCACAATTCCAACACTTTCGCTACCTCGGGTCGGGCGAGGACGCCCGACACCCTACCATGGGTCGTTTTAATATTGTATTACTTAAATTACCAACTTATAAAATCCAATATAAATTATAAACGCAAATTCATTCCTTTGTACCGATATACTTGCCTCCACGGGTCGGGCAGGGACGCCCGTTACAATGTGTTCGGGTTTAATAAATTTGGAATTCAAAAAAATTTTTCAACGCAAAAATATTCCATTGTACTGATGTACTCACTCCCATTCTACTCTAATAGTTTACTCTCTCTTGCCAACTGTACTATTAAATCCCCTGTATTATCCAGCGAATACTTCCTTGCTAATCTATCCATATTATTCCTAAGGGGCTCTGTTATTATTGGATTCTTCGCCATGGTATCCACTGTGTTCATTGTGTTTCCTAAATTTTCTGATACTATTGCCATATGGTGTTCTGCTAAAAAATCTGCATTCTCGCTTTCCTGGCCTGGTATATGGTAGGGAATTATTAGGGGCAGTCTTTTTATTATTGCCTCTGTTACCGTTACTCCTCCCGGTTTTGTTATTAATACGTCGGATTTTTCCATTAGCTCGTGTACATTATCTATAAATCCGTAGACCTCTAACTTTTCTATCTCTATACTATGTTTAAAATCCCTTTGGATTGAATTATATAGTTCCTCGTTTTTTCCACATATTACCCGTACCTTTATCCTTGTATTTAGGGAGAGCATTTCATCTACTATTATTCCCATGGAATGAAATCCCAGTGCCCCTCCCATAATTAATACGGAAAAAGTCTTTGACTTCTTCTTTTTCCTCTTGTACTTTTTATCCACGTCCTTAAAGAATTTTCTATCTACTGGTATTCCAAAGGGGAAGACCTTTGAACGGATAAAGCCTTTTTTTATCATATCCCTTTTCGTCTCTGGACTTGCTACTATATAGGCATCTACAAACTCGCTTTCGTAGAGCATATGGGCTTTAAAATCCGTTACCACTACTACAAAGGGTAGGTCTATCTCTCCAGATTTCTTTAGTTTTGAAATAAATGCTACTACAAATGGATGGGTTGCTATTATTAAATCTGGGTCTACCATTTCTATATGGTCTAGTATTTTATCGCTTGATAATACCTCCAGGCCTATATTTGCTATGGAGCTTGCCTGTTTATTATTTACTGACTTGTACAAGGATTCATATATTAGTGGAACTTTGTCCGTTAAATTCAAATACCCATCGGCAATTACCTTAAATAGTTTTTTATTTATTAGTCCCAGGGCGTCGACTATCTCCACCTCTGCGTCCCTTTCTGTTAATATACTCTTTAAATTTCTTGCCACTGCATCGTGGCCGCCTCCTATTGAGACGGAAAATATTAATATCTTCATAATCTCTCCTTTGGCTTTATTATAGCAGGTAAGTATTAAGAAATTTCTAAAGAATTTATAAATACTTGGTAAATGTTTTTTATATTTATGTTGAAAAATTTATAATGATGATAGAATAGTAATAATATTTTTAACATTAAAGGAGAGAATAATGGAATTTTTTGACCTGCTACTTTATTTTTCCATCTACGCATTTTTTGGATGGGTTTTAGAAGTACTATACCATCTTTTAAAACAGGGGGAGTTTGTAAATAGGGGAATGTTAAACGGCCCCTACTGTCCTATTTATGCCCTTGGTGCAATGGGACTGGTTCTTTTTTTACGAGACAGTATGGATAATTTTTTTCTAATGTTTATTTCCTCTGTGTTTTTTGGAACTGTTCTTGAACTTGTGGGCGGATTTTTAATTGAAAAGATATTCCACATGAGATTTTGGGACTATTCTGATCAGCCCTTTAACATTGGCGGTTATATTTGCCCTATTTTTTCCATTGCATGGGGAATTGTAGGAGTGATCTTTGCAGGAAATATCTATCCATTAATTGAAAAACTTGTTGGATTTTTACCTGATGTTATTGTAATTGTACTTAGTTTAATTGGTGGGGCTGCTCTACTTATTGATACTATTATTACCGTATCCAGTATGTTGAAATTAAAGGGTGTTGTTGAGGCGCTATCCAAGGAGAAGAAAATTCTTAGGGAAATTTCCGATACTTTAGGAGAGGATATTACCGATAATGCTATAAAAATTGGCGAGTCTATTTCTGAAGGGAGAAGGGAATTTAAAAATCTTAGGAAAAATATGGAAGTAAGTAGAGAAAAAAGACAGAGGGAGTATGAGGAGCGTCTTGAGGATTTTCGCACACATGTAAAGGAAGCGGCAGAGAATTATAAAGGAAAATTAAAGGCATTCCCAAGATTAAAGTCAAAGCAAAAAGAGTTACGGGAGATTTTAGAGGAATTAAGAGAGAGTTTAAAGGATTAGTAAATGAAAAAAGGACCATTGTAATAGTGGTCCATTTTTTAATAGGTGTATAAATAAATTATCAAATCATTTCTATCGAAACAATATTTTAAATGAAACTATATTCCATTGTACCGATGCACACTCCCCTCGGGTCGGGCGGGGACGCCCTACCATGGGTTATTTTAATACAATGGTATTAAATTACACCATATCCCAAAATCATCTGTACATTCAAAAAATCAACACTATTTCACAACCTACGGTAGGGGCGGCACGTCCCGAGCCGCCCGTTACAATGTCATAGAGTTTTATAAAATTGATATTTTAAAAATATTTTTCAATGTAAATATATTCCATTGTACCGATATACGCTCCCCTCGGGTCGGGCGGGGGCTCGACGCAGCCTACCATGGATCGTTTTAATACATTGTATTACTTAAACTACCAACTTATAAAATCCAATAAAAATTTAAAACGCAAATATATCCTATTGTACAAATATACTTTCTCCGGCGGGTCGAGCGGGGCTCGACGCAACCTACCATGATTCTATTTTGAAACAATTGCAACAAATTTCACCATATTCAAAAATATTCGGTACATTGAACAAATCAATACTATTTCACAGCCCTCGGTAGGGGCGGCACGTCCCGAGCCGCCCGTTTCGTTGTGTCCGTGTTTTGTAAATTTGGAATCCGAAAAAATTTTTCAATGCAAATATATTCCTTTGTACCGATGTACACTCCCCTCGGGTCGGGCGGGACGCCCGACGCAACCTACCATGGGTTGTTTAAATACAATGTATTATTTAAATTACCAATCAAAAAATCAAACATTATCAAATTTTTAATACAAATCAATTATCTCCGTCATAATATTTTTTTCATCTACCTCTAATATCTTAGACAATGCCCTTTTATAAATCCTCATTTGGTTTTCGTATACTCCCGTTAAAACTTCCTGTTGGGAAACTTCTGAATCGTATTTTAAATTGCTCTTGTAATCTAAAATTTCGTAACAATCCCCATTTTTTAACACCAAGTCCATGTATCCATGTACTAGGGTTCCCTCTTCGTAGTAATAAAATCCCATCTCTGTCCAAACTCTCTCTGCATTTTCTATTCTTGGTATTATTTTTCCCAGTACAAATTTTCCCTTCTCTATGGTCCAATTTGAAATGGCATTTTTTACAAGTGCCGATTTTTCTCCATGGTTTAGACTCTGAAATTCTGATAGGGGAATTTCTATTCCCATGGTTTTTAAAAAGTTTTCGTTTATCTTTGTGGAGTATAAAAATTCGTCTACCGATACCTTTAAATTCTCCTCTAAGTCCACGGAAGAACTTTTAATATATTCCCTTACGGATTTTTCCATTAGGGAGTGAAATATTGTTCCAAATTCCTTCCCATAGGGGCGTAATTCCTCCCTAAATAAATATTCTACACTCTCTCCCTTTTCCAACTTACTTGGGGAGAGGTATTTTACCTTGTAGTCAAATTTTCTTTCCTTAAAAAATTCCTCTCCATAGGTTTTCTCTCTATAAATTTCTAATGGTGGACTTCCTCCCGGTTGGATTCTAAATAGACTACTGCCTATATTTTCTCCTGTATAGTATTTTGAATTTCTTCCCTTTTTTGAAATTATAAATAGTGCTTCCTTTGCCCTAGTTGTTGCAACGTAGTCTAGGCGAGTTTTCTCTAGGGAATTTTCAAACTCGTCCTTTGCAAAAATTTCCTCGTCACTATACTCTATTTTATTTCCATAATTTCTCTCTCCGGCAAAGGAATAGTATCCCTTCTTCGTCTCGTAGTCGAAGTAGGTTCCCTTTCTAAAAGTTTTAGCTAAATCCTCTACCAATATTACTATTTCTCCCTCTAGTCCCTTTGATTTATGAATGTTCATAATTCGTATGCCCTCTGATGGATTTATTGGCACTTCTGTTTCCTCTAGTGCCATTATTTTATTTAGTAGTATTATTGGAGATGTAGTAGAAATATTTTCTCTAAGGAGATTTAACAGTACCTCTATTTCAAATTTCTTTTCGTTTAATCCCTCTGTCCTTAGTAACAACTCACTATAATTATGGGAGAGGTATAGTATATATTTTCCAAAGTCATTTAACATACTATATCCCTTGGTAATGGCGGTAAATTTTATGGGAAGGTCTATAAATTTTTCCATATAGTCCTTAAATTCCAACTCCCTATTTTCTTCGTCAAAGTCTAGAAGTATTTCCCGCTCCTTTTCTGTAAGATTATATAGTCTAAAAATTCCATTTAGTAGTGTACCTCTACTTGGCCTTGCTAGAAATTCCATAAGGATTCTAAGGGATATAACCCCGTTTAAACTTCCGTAGTATTTTACCGTAGATGCGTTTAGTTTATAGTAGTCCTTCATCGCATTTTCTATGGACTCTATTGTGGATTTTAGGCTGGTTAAAATCAATATATCCTCTGGTTCAACACGTCTTAGTTTCCCCTCTCCGTCTGAAATATATTGTTCTAGTAGATTATCCACTAGCATCTTTATACATTCCCCGTAAATTATTCTATAGTCATCGGGAGAAATTCTATCCATTATTTTTTCCAGATTATTTTTCTCTAGCTTTTCAAAATTTTTTATAATATACCTTTTAAATCCCCCAGTTTTTACATAGAAGTAAAATAATGTACGAACTTCTGGAAATAAATCCTCTGCTTCATTTTTTATGCCTTTTAAGTATTCTTCCTTTACTAGAATTTTCTCCTCTATTAATTCCCCGTAAAGCCTTTCAAATTCCTCCTCTAGTTTTCCCCTTGAAACTATTGGAAATTTTACCCCATATAGCCCTTCGTTTCTTTTAGGCTTCTCTGTAATTATTGGCATAAGAGTTGGATTTTTATCCTTTAAAGTCTCCTTAAAGAGTTCATAAAAATAATCGGCAAGATTTTTATTGTACCTAAAGGATTTATTTAACTCCACTACTAGGGAATTTTCTCCCTTTATAAACTTATTTTTTACGTCAAAGTATATATTTAAATCTGCCCCTCTAAATCTATAGATGGACTGTTTTGGATCTCCTACTAAAAAAATTGAATTGTCCTTTAAATTTAAATCTCCTATATCAGTTGTAGAAAGGTCGCCTCTATTTGTAGAGATTAAAGATAAAAATATTTTAGACTGAATTAAATCCGTATCTTGAAATTCGTCAATGTAAAAGTACTTGTACTTATTTTGAAAATACTTTCTCGGAGATTCCTTTTCTATTAATTTTAAGCCCAGGTAGATAATATCGTCGTTGGAAATTCCGGCGAAGTCCTTTGAATAGTTTATGTTATAGTAATCTATAAAATTCTCCAAGCCATTAGTATATGCCCCGTAAATCCACTCTCTACGAATTAAATAGCACTTTAAAATACTCTCCCTAATTTCTTCCTCAGCTTCTAAAAATTCTTCCCTATGCTCCTTAAAAATATGCTTTTTCTCCTCAAAATATTCCTTCTCCAAATCCCTTGGCTTTGCAGGTCTATTTGAAAAAATGGACTCTCTTTTTAAATAATACCTTGCAAGATCTTCCATATAGGAGTTAAAAAGCCTTGTATTACTACCATGTTTAATAATGTTCATTAAAATATCGTAGGCATCTTTTAATAATATTCCCCTCGTTGGAAAGAGTATGGAAAAAATACTACTGTATAGCTCTCTAAAAAGGGTATCTAAATCATCTGAATACTCCTCGATAGTATAGGGTTCAAGGTCTAAATCAAGTATAGAAGGAGTAGAGTAGCCTGGTTTTAAATATGCGTCTTTAAAACCATAGAGCACCTCATGTTTTTCCTTTACTTCGTTAAAAATAGTCGCCGCCCTTGGGTTAAGGTACTTTAAAAATTCCTCCTTTTCAAATTCCCCAAATAGTTTTGCAATTTCCCTGTCCCTTTCTAACTCGTCAACTATGGTGTAATTTAAACCCAGCCCACAGTCGAGAGGTCTTGCAGAAATTAGCTTTAATAAAAATGAGTGGATCGTAGAGATATTCATTCTATGAAAATTTTTAATTGCCTCTCTGTATCGTTCCCTCTCAATTCCAGTAGAGGAGTTCTCCCTTTTTACAAGGTCCGATTGAATCCTCGACTTCATCTCCCCCGCCGCCTTATTGGTAAAGGTAATTGCCACAATCTCGTGGATTTTAAACTCTCCACTTCCAACTTGGTTTAAAATTCTATTGACGAGAATATAGGTTTTGCCTGCTCCCGCTCCAGCTTCAACTAGAGTATTTTCTCTATACTTTAAATTAATAAGGGCGTCTCTTTTCTCTTCCTCATTTAAAATATTTTCAATCATCTACACACCTCCCTATACTCGCTATACTTATGCCTAGATTCAATTTCCTCACTAGTAAGTTCTAAGTCTAAAAATTCATCTCCAAGATTTTTCATCTCATTAACGGAGATAAAACCCCTTTTCATTACAAGGTCAATAGTTCGTTCAAGTCTACTAATTCCATTTCCCCCTTCTAAAACTTCGTAGGAGCCATCGCGTAAAAATTCAAATACGGGAAAAATTTCCGTAGAGTCATCTAAACCAAATTTCCCAAGAAAATTTTTAAATACCATCTTGTAGACTTCAGTCTGAATAATTTCTCCCTTACTAAATCTATTAATAAAGCTTAGCGGACTACCAGTCTTATAGTCGACGATAAATACCTTTTCACCGTCATAGTCCACTCGGTCAATAGTACCTCTTATTTTTAAATTATACTTTCCAACCTGAATAGTTACAGGGTCTTTAGAAAGGGTACTTTTAGAATTTCCAAAGGACAACTCCGTACCAAGGTACCTTCTATTTTCGTCAAATTGATGGCTCATATTGTCAAAGCCATGGAGAATCATACCCTCGTAAATATTTTTATAGTAGTGAAAATCCCCTAACTTTCCGGGAGGATACTTAGAAAGAAATTCACCGCATACATCATCGAAAATATTCATAAGAATTTCAAACTCATCAAAGTAAGTTCCATGTCCCTTTTCCATAACATTATCTACATATCTTCTAAGGGTTTCATGGACTAAATTTCCACCCTCATAGGCAGGAAGCCAAGTATTATCTTCAAGAGTTTCCTCAGAATAGGGAGCAAATTTTAAAATATACTTGTAGAAAAAACACTTGGGGCATCTAATAAGTTCTTCAAGGGAAGTTGGAGAGAAGACATGGTTATTAAAAATATCCCTTACTTCATCTTCAGCAAGAGAAAAATTACTATCCATGGACTTCTCATCTAATAAGTGCACCATTTTATTTTCATAAGCAACTGATTCTCCAAGTTCACTAAAAATTCCAGAGGGAGTAAGTTCAATTCCCTTAGAGTTAAAATCGCACTTAGAGATAATAAACTCTGTATTAGAAGAATTTAAACTCCTATATCCATTTTTAATGGCCTCATCGCCTCTTTTTTTTGCGTTAATTACACTGGGGGAGAATAAATTAAGCTCAAAGTCATTTAGTAGAGGATTCTCCCTCTCCTCCCTTGGAAAGTATTCAGCATTAAGACCTAAAACATAGACCTTGCTCCCGGAAATTTTAAAGGAGTCAGAAATACTGTGGAGTTTAATTCCCTCCTGGTCGCTTTTAATAATAGTGGAGCGAAGAATTTCAAGAATGGTATCGTAAATTTCTCCAGTATCCATTACCTCGTCTAAATTATAGATCCCCTGAGCAGTATTAAGGGCAGTAATTGCATAGGAGTCCTCAGTACGAAGGGAATTCTTGCTGAAAAAAATATTGAGTAAATTTACAAAGCTGCCTAGAACAAAATTAAAGCTTTCCCTATAAATTGGAGAGGAAGAAAAAAGTAGGTTTAAAAATTCCACCTGTCTACTTTCAGTAAAGAGAACTCTGTAAATATTTTCGCCCCCTAAAATATCGGAGTAGTTATAAAGATTTTCAAAGTCCACGTTAAAAATTCCAAGGTCCATAATCTTTTTAAATTGAGAAAATCTATAGCCAGACTTATTCCACTGGGAAAGGAGTTCCACAAGAGTATAGACCTTACTATTTTCACAGCTATCCATTACGCCGTAGATGGGAATATTTAGTAGGCTGCAATAATTTTTAATAAGAGGAAGATAATCCTTAACGGAGTAGATAATTTCCACATCGTCAATTTTAGAAGTAGAGTTACTAATGTTTAAAAGAGTCTGTAGAACTTCACTATTTAAATCCTTGTATGAAATTAATTTTACATTGGAAATATTTAGAGAATCACTTGGGGGAAGATCTAATTTCACACAGTTAATATGGCGTAAAAAATCCTCCTCCTTTTGAGAAATTAAAAAGTCTCCACAGGCAAAGACCCCGGAAAAATCTTTCTCCATTAGTAAATCTAGTACATCAGCGTAATCTGGAGAGTCTTTTAATTCCTCGTACCTTTTAAAAATATATACAAAGTCGTCGATTCTATCACTGCCAGAAATATACTCTACGTTTCCATTGGCAAGTTTAATATTTATAATAAGATTAAAAATTCCTCTAGCAAGTTTTAGAGAGAGATTATTTTTCCCATAGTACTTTAAAAAACCATTAAGGCTTGATGACTTAATAATCTTAAAAATAAGGGTAATGCCTTCAGAATCTTCCAAGGGACTAATCTCCATGGAAATAGCCCTGTCATTTACAAAACCCCTTAGATTTACAACATCGACTGCAAGGGAAAAATCGCCCTTAATTGCAAGGTCCTTTAAGGATTCGGTAAAAAAAGTACCCTTTTCAAAAATAATCTTCTCTTCAAATTTATAACTATTTAAAAAATCCCTTAGGTTCAAAATAATCCTCCTAAATAATTTGACTTTTCGTCGTTTTTACATTACTATTAAAATATTGCTACTGTAGCTCAGCAGGTAGAGCACCACATTGGTAATGTGGAGGTCACGGGTTCAAGTCCCGTCAGTAGCTCCATTTTATGCCATTTTATAATTTTAAAATACCCCCATAACTGGGGGAAATGGTGTTGGTACGTTACAAAAAAACATATTTTTATTTTGTGGTCCTATATTTTTACATGTCTATACTACAATTCTATTGTTCTTGGAAAGAATCTAATTTATCTTACTACCTTTTGGCATTTTAAATCTATTAATTGAATTTTTTTAGCATCTTTAACATCATTATTTTTGCTCAGTTTCTGTTAGAGTTTTTTGTAATTTTAGAAAAATATCTTCCTCTTCATTTATTACACTAAAAAATTTATCGGTATCTTGATTTATATATTGTAGACAGAATGCTTTATAGTTTTTAATATCTTCCTCATTTTTATACGCTACAGTCATAAAAAAGTCTTTAAGAGCACCTGAACCTTTTTCTTCATATCTTCCCGATACTAAAAAACTATATGGATAGACATTTCCATCTTTATCATGTGTTGGATCATCGCTGTATATTACAACTTTAAAGCCTGTGCTTGGTGCAAATCCAGCTAATTTTTGTTTTTCAAATGTTTCTTCTATAAATTCTTGAGCTGATGTTCCTACTGATATACGGTATTTGTCTAAAAATTCTTTATTTTCTTTCTGAGCTACTTCTAACCCTTGTCGATCACGTTCTATTGCACCGTCCATATTTTCTAACATAAAACTTTTTATTTCTTCTAGAGTCATATTGTATCTAGGTGCGATTTCTGATAAAACCTCGTCCTCTTCCCTTTCATATTGGCTATTTAGCTCTTCCATAATTTCATTATACATAGCATAATTTTCGTCTGTTATAGTAGCTACTTCGCTATTTGAGATATTTTCTGTATTGCTCGGTATATTATTCTCAGTATTTAAATTTTCTACCGTACCAGTTTTTTCTGTATTATTATCTTTACCTCCTCCAAATACTCCTACTAAAACTATTACAACTAGTGCAATAAACCAAATCCTTTTGTAAAATGGTTTTTTCTTACGTAAACATTTCCATCTGCATCCTTAATTTTCTTAGCCATATTATTCCTCCTTAATTTTTATCCTTGTACCATATGTCTTTATATTGGACATAATTTATTCTAAGGCTATTAAACAAACCATTGTCTTTCAGTGAATTAGGAAATTCTTCATTATTTCTTCCCAATTTTTAGGAAATCCCATCTCTATGAGTACTTTATTAAATTGGGATGAGTTTAGCATTTTATCTAAGTCATAAATGTTAGTTTTTAATTCTCTTGTCATTTTAAAGAAGTCTTTTTTGGTCAAAAATAATTTTAGCAAAAGAAATACATCAAATGTCCTAGACTTAAATATATATCTATCGTCAATCAATTCATAATGTATTCTATATATTTTCTTTTTATTAATTTTAAAAAGGGTATTAAACAATCTTTCATCATGAGCACAAATATTTCTACATTCACTTAAAAAATTTAGTATCTCATCTAATTCAATTGTCATATCATCGATAGTTATTTGATATTCCTTTTTAAGTTCATGTAAAATTTCTTCTTTTACCTGTTCTTTTATATTAGGTTTAACTTGCTTGTATAGGAAAGACATTTATCCAAATGTTAATTTCTTTATTAATACCCAGAGAGGTATCTCCTTATGTTTATTAATATAATGTGTAAATCTTGTTTCTTCCTTTCTAAAATTTGTATCCTGACTAATTACATCTATTAGTATTGCAATTAGTTTTGTTGAATTTTGAATATCTTTATCATCATAATTGGGAACGTTAAGATAAGAAAAAGCTTGCTTACTAGCTTCAGAAAAATAGTAGGATAATTTTGATTTAACTATATTTTCAGTTCTTAATAAATATTTCATTAAGATAGACTTTATCTCTCGATCAAATAAAAAAAGGAATCTATATGTTCAAAGGTCGTACCATCTTTATAATAATCTTCTTCTTTTATCTTGGTTTTCTCAATATCTAGGAAAATGTCTTTATATCCGTTTATGATATTGTAGTAATTATCTCTTTTTAGTATTGAGATTGCTTTTGATCCATTAGTAATGGTTACATTTCTTCCTCTCAATATTCTCAATTGTTGTCTATACGTTTTAAATGGTTTGCTCATTCTTTTCTCCTATAAAAAAAAGCCTTACTTCTCCGCAGATAGGTAAGGCTTCGTAGCTTTTCCGCAGAATCGCTACTACTTCATCTCTACCTAAAATTATAAAGAGATTTTTCATTTATGTAAAGTACTATATATTGTGTAATACTTTTTATGCTACAATATGTAGCATAAATTATTATTACTTTAATTTATTAAGGGTACTATTTTTACCTACCTCTTTTCAAAATATTTTATATTCTAAATTCTCTTATAAAATCTTTTTACTTGCCTTGCGAGTTTTTTATTTACTTCTTGCATATATTATATACGCAATTTAAAAATATAAAGATACCAGAGCTATACTACTAACTCTGGTATTTTCTAATCTTATATTTAAATTATTAAAACTCTTCCCTTAATTCCTCATAGGTTTTTATTGCCTGTTTTGCATCTTCTTCTGAACCTTTAAATAGTTCTTCCCAATTTTCTGGGTTTACTCTCTTTAGGGATGCATATCTTACTTCTCCTTCGATAAATTCTTCGTAGGATTCTGTTGGCTCTTTTGAGTCTATGGTTATTGGGTTCTTGCCCTCTGCTAGTAGAGCTGGATTATATCTAAATAGTGACCAGTATCCTGCCTCTACTGCGTCCTTTTGTTGATATAGTGCATGGCTCATACCCTTCTTTATTCCATGGTTTATACATGGGCTATAGGCTATTATAATTGATGTTCCTGGATACTCCTCTGCCTCTTTTATTGTCTTTAGAGTTTGATTCATATCTGCTCCAAGGGCAACCTTCGCTACATATACGTCCTTGTATGCCATTGCAAGTAGTGCTAGATCCTTTTTAGATGTCTTCTTTCCACTTGCTGCAAATTGTGCAACTGATCCCTTTGGTGTTGCCTTTGACGCTTGTCCGCCTGTATTTGCATATAGCTCGTTATCTACTATTAGTATATTTACGTCCTCTCCTAGTGATAGTACATGGTCTAGTCCACCATAACCTATATCGTATGCCCAGCCGTCTCCGCCAAACATCCACATGGATTTTTTAGGCATCAACTCAACATCTTCTAGTACAAAGTCTTTTAATTCCTTTGCCTCTCCATCTAGGTTATTATTTTCTAATGCTGCTACTACTCTTTCTGATAGCTCTGTTGTTCTTGACCCATCGTCATAGTTTTTAACCCACTCGTCTACTGAGTTTTTAATCTCTGTATCGTCTACTGCCTCTGCAATTTTTTCTAGGGCTTCTCTTATTTTTTCCCTTTGATATTTTGCTGATAGACATTGTCCTAAACTAAACTCTGCATTATTTTCAAAGAGTAAATTTGACCACGCTGGTCCAAATCCATCTTCATTTTTTGTATATGGCGTTTGTGGAAATCCTGCTCCCCAAGCTTGTGAACATCCTGTTGCATTTGCCATATATAGTCTATCGCCGTATAGCTGTGTTAGTAATTTTGAGTAGGATGTCTGTGGACAGCCTGCGCATGCTCCTGAGAACTCTAGTAGTGGTTGTTTAAACTGGCTCTCTTTTATTGTAAATAGATTTCCTGCTATTTTCTTTGTTGGTAGAGTTACTGAATACTCCCAGTTTATAGCTTCTGCTTGTTGCTCTTCAAAGTCTGCCATTTGTAGTGCCTTATTCTTTGCTGGACATGCCTCTACACAGTTTCCACATCCTGTACAGTCGTATGGACTTACATTTATTTTAAACTGATATTCCTCATATCCCTTGCCCTTTGCTGGTATGGAATTATAGCTTTCTGGCGCATCCCCTACCTCCTCCTCTGTTAATAGGAATGGTCTTATTGCAGCATGAGGACATACAAATGAACATCTATTACATTGGATACAGTTTTCTGGTATCCATGATGATACTATTGTAGAAAATCCTCTCTTTTCGTACTTTGAACTTCCAACTGGTAGATGACCATCTGCGTATTCTACAAATAGACTTACTGGTAGTTCGTCTCCCCTTTGTGCATTTACTGGAATCATTATATCCCTTACATAGGAGTCTAAATTCTCATCTATCTCTTCTACTTCTTCCTCTAGTGTAGCCCAGCTTGATGGTACTTCTACCTTTACTAGCTTTTTATATCCTCTTTCTATGGCTTCATAGTTCATATTTACTACTTCATCGCCCTTATTTGCATAGGACTTATAGGCAAATTCCTTCATGTACTTTTCTGCGTCTTCCATTGGAATTATCTCTGCTAGTTTAAAGAAGGCTGATTGTAGTATTGTATTTGTTCTATTTCCTAAGCCTATCTCCCTTGCTATTTCTGAAGCATTTATTATATAGAATTTGACATTATTTTCTGCAATATATTTTTTTACTTCTGTTGGTAGTTTCTCTTCTAATTCATCTACTGTCCATGATGTATTTAGTAGGAATGTTCCACCTGGTTTTACTTCCTGTGCCATTTGGTACTTTCCTATATAGGATTGATTATGACAAGCTACAAAATCCCCTTGTTTTACTATAGTTGAACTCTTTATTGGCTCATCTCCAAAGCGTAGGTTTGATTTAGTTATACCTCCAGATTTCTTTGCGTCATATTCAAAATATGCCTGTACATACTTATCTGTATGGTCCCCTATTATCTTAATGGAGTTTTTATTTGCTCCTACTGTTCCATCTGAACCTAGTCCCCAGAATCTACATGATATTGTTCTTGTTCTACTTATTCTAAAGCTTTCATCTATTGGTAGAGATAAAAATGTTACGTCGTCTACTATTCCAACTGTAAATCCATTTTTAGGCTCTGGTTGCTTCATATTTTGGAACACTGCGTTTATTTGTTTCTCGTCTACGTCCTTTGACGCTAGTCCATATCTTCCACCATAGATCTTTGGTGCGTTTTCTTCATTTCCATAAGCACTTACTACATCTACATATAGTGGTTCTCCAGTTGCACCTGGTTCCTTAGTTCTATCTAGTACAGTAATCTTTTTAACTGTCTTAGGCATTTCATTTAGGAAATGTTTTATAGAAAATGGTCTGTATAAATGAACTTGTAGGTATCCTACCTTTTCGCCCCTGCTATTTAATTCATCTACAACATCCATTGCTACACCAGATACTGAGCCCATAGCTATAATTACTTCCTCTGCATCTTCTGCTCCGTAGTAGTTAAACAATCTATAGTCTGTTCCATTTAGTTTATTTAACTCGTCCATGTAGTACTCTACTATTTCTGGTAGTTCGTTGTAGTAGTGGTTTCCAGCTTCCTTCATTTGGAAATAGGTATCTGAATTTTGTACTATACCTCTTTGTACAGGTCGCTCTGGATTTAGAGAGTTCTTTCTAAATCTCTTTAGTGCTTCTTTATCTACAAGTTTCTTTAAATCCTCATAGTCGTTTACTCTAATCTTTTGTACTTCGTGGGATGTTCTAAATCCGTCGAAGAAGTGCATAAATGCCATGCTTCCCTTTATTGCACTTAAATGGGCAACTGCTCCTAAGTCCATACATTCCTGTACTGAAGCTGAAGCTAACATAGCTGCTCCAGTTTGTCTACAAGCCATTACGTCTGAATGATCTCCATAGATTGATAGTACATTAGTTCCTAAAGTTCTAGCACTTACATGGTAAACTCCTGGTAAAAATGAACCTGCTGCTCTATAAATTACTGGAATCATAAGAGCAAGACCTTGGGAAGCTGTATAGGTAGTTGCTAAACTTCCTGATTCCAATGCTCCATACATAGTTGCAGCTGCTCCCGCTTCTGACTGCATTTCAATTAGATTTACTGGCTTTCCAAAGATGTTCTTCTTTCCTTCAACTGACCATTTGTCTACAACTTCTGCCATAGGTGAAGATGGGGTGATGGGATAAATCCCTGCAATTTCTGTAAATGCATAGGAAGCGTATGCCGCTGCCTCATTTCCATCCATGGTTTTAAATATTTTTTCCATTTTTTCTCCTTTACCTATTACCCTTTCTCCATATACCAATAGCTTCTGCCTCTTTTATTAACTCATCCCTTAATGCTGGGTGAGAAATTTCAATTAAACCCTCTCCTCTCCCAAGTGGACTTGGATTTTAATATGTCCTATGGAAATGGGCTGGTCTATTATTTTTTATTCTTCTTCCAAAGTCTTAAATTCTCCTAATAAATACTTTCATAATTCATTAGTCATAGTCCTTTGGATTTGCAATTACTACTGCAATTGCGCTTGCCGCAGCTACTGCTGGAGATGATAGATACACTTTTGCTTTATTTGATCCATTCTTGCCAAGGAGATTTCTATTATTTGTACCAAGGTATACTTCATCATCGAAGTAGTGCCATAGTTCTACATTCGCAGAATGAACAGTAGGCTGGAGTTACTTATGCCCCTGCATATACAAGAGTCTCAATGTAACTCTTTTCCATCGTTTCTACCATTATATCATTACTTCCAGGAGTTACAATAAATTTTAAACCCTTATCAATTTTTCTATCTCCAACTATTTTTGCAGTTGCAATTTAAATATCACTAGGTACAAAAAAACACAGAGGACATTCCCATAGAAGGCTTTGAATATATTTCAACAGAAGCCATGGGAGATTTAGTATGTAGTTTTATAAGAGGTTAAAAAAACTGTTGTAGAGTGAAATTAATCTTTCTACAACAGTTTTAGGTACTATTAAATAAATAGGTTCATATTTGAATTGTCGGAGTTATTTAGCATAGTTGCTACTCCACCAACTTTTACTCCGTCTATAAGTTCGTCTACTGTAAGTCCCATTACGTCCATTGACATTTGGCAAGCTGTCATTTCCACTCCCGCCTCTTGGGCTTGTACAATAAGTTCCTCTAGTGAAGTTACTCCCTTTTTCTCCATTACGCTTCTCATCATCTTTGATCCTGCGCCGAAAAAGTTCATCTTTGAAAGTCCCAATTTTTTTGAGCCCTTTGGTAACATTGCAGAAAACATCTTGGAAATAAAATCCTTGTCCTTTTCTACTGCATTTTCCTTTCTAATTACACTTAGTCCCCAGAATGTAAAGAACATGTGGACTTTATTGCCCATTGCCGCTGCGCCTGTGGCTATTATAAATGATGCTATTGCCTTGTCTAAATCGCCGTCAAATACGATCATGGTCTTTTCTTTTACAGAATTTGTTGGAGCGATTACTGAGGTTTCTGTAGCAGAACTCTTTTTTATCTTTGCGTAAAATTTTCCCTTTGATGAATTTGTTTCAAGTAGAGTATTCCCTGTATTTTCACACCAAGATTTTATATCCTTTGCAAATCCAGGGTCTGTTGCAACGGCTTCTATTATTTCTCCGTCATTTAATGTCTCTAATTTTTTTGAAACCTGTACTATTGGACCGGGACAACTTAATCCACAGAGATCTAGATTTATTACATTACTACCTCCTATTGGAAACTTATCTTGGGAGGTATCTATTGGTACAAATGATGCCCCTTCTTTTTTCTCCTCCATATCGTAGTATGTTCTAAGTCCACCTACTAAATTCTTCGCCTTGTATCCCTTTTGGGCAAGTATTCTCTGTGCAATATATCCCCTTACTCCAACTGCACAGTAAACTATATACTCCTTGTCCTTATCCAGTTTTTCATACTCATCTCTTAATCTTGTAAGAGGTATACATATGGAATTTTCCAGTTTTCCCGTTGCTACTTCTAAATCCTCTCTAATGTCTAGTAGCTGGTATCTATCCTTCTCCTTCATCATCTGATGGTAGGTTATCGGTTCAAATAATCCAGCGAGGATATTTTCTGCAGTATATCCTGCAAAGTTTACTGGGTCCTTTGCTGATGAAAATGGAGGTGCATATGCAAGTTCTAGTTCAGTTAAATCCTTTACTGTTCCTCCAAAGTGCATTGTAGTAGCTATGGTATCAATTCTCTTGTCTACGCCGTCATATCCTACTATTTGTGCTCCTAGTACCTTTCCGTCCCTTCCAAAGATTAATTTTAAAGTCATTGGTGTTGCATCTGGGTAGTATCCTGCGTGGCTCATTGGATGAATTATGGTAATAAAATAATCCTTTTCGTACTCCTTGCCCACTCGCTGTAAAGACTTTTCACTTTCGCCAACTGATGCCGCTGCAATATCAAATACCTTTGCAATTGATGTTCCCATTGTGGCAACATACTTCTTCTCATTATTTCCTACAATATTTTCAGCAACATTTCTTCCCTGTTTATTTGCTGGTCCTGCAAGAGGGATCATTGTCTCTGTACCAAAGACGAAATTTTTAACTCCTATGGCATCTCCAACGGCATAGATATTCTCGTCGCTAGTTTGCATATACTCGTTGACCTTTATTCCCTTTCTCTCGTTAAGAACAAGGCCTGCTTCTTCTGCTAATTTAGTATTAGGTCTAACTCCTATGGATAGAATAATCATATCAGTTTCAATTTCTACTCCATCTGATAAGATTACTTTCTTCCCATTATTGGTAATGTCCTTTAAACCATTGCCTAAATATAATTTTACTCCCTTTTCTATTAAATGGTTTTCTACAAGTTTTGCCATGTCCTTATCCATTGGAGGCATTACCTGGTCAGCCATATCACATAGGTAGACTTTTATTCCCTTTTCTACAAGATTCTCTACCATTTCAAGACCAATAAATCCACCGCCAACAATTACTGCACTCTTTGGTTTTTCACTACTTATGTAGTCGTGTATTCTATCTGTATCTGGAATAGTCCATAGTTTAAAAACACCATCATCTTCTAGCCAACTGCTATTTGGAATAAATGGACTTGATCCAGTTGATAATAACAGCTTATCGTAGGTTTCAAAGTATTCCTCTCCCGTTAGAAGATTTTTTACCTCTATTCTTTTATTTTCTCTATCAATTTTTGTAACTAAACTCTTTAGACGAATTTCAACATTGTACTTTTGTTCAATGTCCTCTTTATTTGAAACAAAAAGGGCATCCCTATTTCTTATAGTTCCGCCAATATAGTAGGGTAGCCCACAGTTTGCATAGGATACATATTCTCCCCTTTCAAAAACTATAATTTCTGCGTCTTCATCTAGTCTTCTTAATCTTGCAAGGGCAGTTGCTCCACCGGCAACGGCACCAACTATTAATATTTTCATTTACAATCACTCCTAAATTCCTATTGTTTAACGGCGTAATAATTATCACTTTTTTATAAATACCCAAGTATATAGAAATATATCAGAATTTTTTTAGAATAAATATTATATAAAAACTCCCTACTCACGTGGAATAGGGAGCACCTAAAATAATATTTTTTTACATCATGCCGCCCATGCCGCCCATGCCGCCCATAGCACCAGCGCTAGCCATTGCAGCAAGTTCTGCACTCTTATCTCTTACTATTGCTACTGCAGCTTCAGTTGTTAGTATCATTGCTGAAACTGATGCAGCGTTTTGAAGAGCAGATCTAGTTACCTTTGTTGGGTCAACTATTCCTTCTTCAACCATCTTTACATATTTTCCGTTAAATGCATCAAATCCAATTCCTGGTTCTTCTGCCTTTACCTTTTCTACAATTACGGAACCCTCTAGTCCAGAGTTAAGTGCAATTTGTTTTAGTGGATCTGAAAGTGCAGCTGCAATTATATTTACTCCTGTTCTTTCGTCCCCTTCTACTTCTTCAGAAAGCTTTTCTACTACTGGAATACAATCTACTAGAACTGTTCCACCTCCTGGAACGATTCCCTCTTCTACTGCTGCTCTTGTAGCTGAAAGTGCATCTTCAATTCTTAGCTTTCTTTCCTTTAACTCAACTTCTGTAGCTGCTCCTACTCTAATTACAGCAACTCCTCCGCCAAGTTTTGCAAGTCTTTCGTTTAATTTAGATTGATCAAATTCTGAATCAGTCTCTTCAATTTGAGCTCTAATTTGATTCATTCTAGCTTCTATTTCAGATTTTTCTCCAAGTCCGTCTACAATTACTGTAAGTTCTTTTTCAACCTTAACCTTTGAAGCTCCACCTAGCATTTCAAGTGTAGTGTCTTTTAAATCTTGTCCTAGGTCTGATGATACTACTTGTCCTCCTGTAAGGATTGCAATATCTTGTAGCATTTCCTTTCTTCTGTCTCCATATCCTGGAGCCTTAACTGCTACTATATTTAATGTTCCTCTTAATTTATTTACTACTAGAGTTGCAAGGGCTTCTCCTTCAATATCCTCTGCAATTACTAATAGTGGTCTACCTGATTGAATAATTTGCTCAAGTATTGGAAGTAGATCTTGGATATTGGTAATTTTCTTATCTGTTATAAGAACGTATGGGTTTTCAAGTTCTGCAACCATTTTTTCTGCGTCTGTTACCATGTATGGAGAGATATATCCTCTGTCAAATTGCATACCTTCTACTACTTCTAGTTCAGTACCCATTGACTTAGATTCCTCTACGGCAATTACTCCATCTCTTCCAACTTTTTCCATTGCCTCTGCAATTAGATCTCCAATTTCTGGATCTGCTGCTGAAATTGATGCAACTTGTGCAATACTTGTCTTAGATTCTACTGGAACTGAGAATTTTTTAAGCTCCTCTACTACTACGTCTACTGCTTTTTTAATTCCCTTTTGTAAAATCATTGGGTTAGCTCCTGCTGCAAGGTTTTTCGCTCCTTCACGAATTATAGCTTGTGCAAGTAGTGTTGCAGTAGTTGTACCATCTCCTGCTACGTCATTAGTCTTTATTGCAACTTCCTTTAAAAGTTGTGCACCCATATTTTCAAATTTATTTTCAAACTCGATTTCTCTTGCAATGGTAACTCCGTCATTTGTAATAAGTGGAGATCCAAATTCCTTATCAAGTATTACATTTCTTCCCTTTGGTCCAAGTGTTACCTTAACTGTATCTGCTAGTTGGTTAATTCCGTTAATTAGACCTGCTCTTGCATCTTCTGAAAATTTTATTTCCTTTGACATTTTTTCACCTCTTACTTAATTACTGCTAATATATCTGAATACTTTATAATAGTATATTTTTCCTTTTCAATTTCAACGTCGTTTCCGCTGAATTTAGAGTAAATAATCTTATCTCCTACTGAGATTTCATATTTTCTCTTTTCGTCTTCAGTAATGTCCTTTCCAATTGCTACTATCTCAGAAATATTTGATTCCTCTTTTGCTGAACTTGGTAGTACAATTCCTGAAGCTGTAGTTTCTTCTACTTCTACCTTTTTTATTACAAGTTTATCTCCTAATGGTTTTAAGTTCATTTTTCCCCTCCTAATATTATTAGCACTCGGCTTCTTTTGTTGCTAATATATATAGTAATACATTTTCTTTTTCTTTGCAAGGGATTTTTAAAAGATAATTCCCATTAGTGCGTCATATATTATTGGTACAAGTAACGCTGGGAGCATATTCGCCGTTTTAAATTCCTTTACTCTTAACATCTGTAGTGAAATTGCGATTAACATTATTCCACCAACTCCAGATATATTATCTATTACTCCCTGTGTAAAAAATGGAGCGATTAAACTGGAAAGTAGGGTAAGGGCGCCTTGGTATACTAGTATGGAAATACTACTTAGTCCTACGCCTATACCTAGTGAAGATGCAAGGACTATTGCCGTAATACTGTCCATTAAACTCTTTGTGTATATTAGTTCGTAATTTTTTGATATTCCTGCTTCAAAGGATCCTAGTATTGCCATACTTCCTACGCAAAAAAGTAGTGTAGAGGTTACAAATCCCTCTACAAATGTTGTGTCACTTGAACTTGTTTTAAATAGCTTTTTAAATCCCACTCCTAGTTTTAGTAGTGCGCCGTCTATATCTATTAATTCTCCTACTATTATTCCTATTACTAGAGAGATTATGGTTAATATCATAGATCCCTTTTGTCCATAACTTACTCCCATTACCAATACTGCTACTGCAATTATGGAGATAATACTCTCCTGAATCTTAGTGGGAATTCTATGTCCTATACTTCTGCCAACTAGACTTGCAAAAAATACGCCTATGGCATTTACTAATACTGCAATCATCTTTTTTCCCCTATTTATTTTCCTAAATCATTTTCTCTTCCGTAGTAGAATAGGTACTGCTGTGCAAATCCTGCAAGATTTCCAAACTGCTTTCTTCCATATTCCGCCACCTTATTTTTACTTATTGTGCCTTTTATATATAGCTCTTCCATTACTCTTTTAATCCATACGTCTACTGGAAAGGACTCACTTCTTTTAAAGGCAAATAGTAGTACACAGTCTGCAACTTTTGGTCCCACTCCTGGTAGTTTCATAAGTTCCTTTCTCGCCTCGTCTATTGGAGAGTTTTCCAGAATACTAAAGTCAATTTCCCCATCTCTAATTAATTTAGACGCCTCTACAATTCTCTCATCTCTAAATCCAACTCTTGCAAACTCTCGTAAATCCTTTGGACTTGCCTCTGCAAGTACCTCTGCCTTTGGAAAACTATAGGCATCTAAATATGGGTTAGAAATTTTTTCTCCATACATACTTGCAATTTTATCTACTGCATTTTTTATCCTAGGTATTTGATTATTTGCACTTATTATAAAGGTGATTATAGTTTCAAAGGGCTCTTGGTTTAATACCCTTATTCCACTTCCATATTCTATTGCCGGTTTTAAAATACTATCTCCACTAAAACTCTCTTTTAATGCAGAATAATCCCTTTCTAAATCAAAGTAATTTTTCCAAATATATTGGTAGTCTATAAAGTTGGCATTTTCTAAAATTACCTCACTTCCTCCAACTACCCTTATAACTTTTCCATGGGCAATATTTAAATAACTTCCATCCTCTAACTCTCTCCATCTAAATGCCTGACCACATTTAAAAATATGCTCTGGGTTAAAGGAATCTACATCTAGTACAATTTTTTCCATATTTCTCCTAAAAAAAAGACATCCACTTGGATGTCATTAATTCTTCTTTTCTTTTAAGTAGTAGAAAAGTGTCAACAGTGAATCGTTAAGTCTTACATTTTCTACTATTATATCATCTGGTACGGAAATATCTATAGGTGCAAAATTCCATATTCCTGAAATACCTGCACTAACAAGTTTGTCTACAATTTCTTGGGTAGAAGTATTTGGAACTGTAATAATTCCTATGTCGATTTTTTCTTTTTCTACAACTTCTTCTAAGGTGTTTACATCAAGAACTTCTACTCCCTGTACAAATTCTCCTACGAAATCTGGATTGCTATCAAACATATAGACTATTTTAAATTCATTGTTTGAAAATCCACTATACCTTACTATGGCAGAGCCTAGTCTTCCTGCTCCAATTACTACTGCCTTGTATGGAATGTTAAGACCTAGAATTGCAGCAAGTTGGTCACGAAGGTCCTTTGTATTGTATCCATATCCCTGTTGACCAAATCCTCCAAAGTTATTTAAATCCTGTCTAATTTGAGACGCTGTAAACCCAGTTAAATTACTTAGTTCTTTAGAAGATATTCTATCTATCCCCTTGTCAATTATCTCGTTTAAATATCTATGATAAATTGGCAATCTTCTTATTACAGTCTCTGAGACTTTATTCTCCGATTTATTCAAAGCATCACCTCCACTCGTCAATATTATATCAGACTATAAATAATTTGTAAATTTTGATAAAATTATTCAAGGTGGTGCAATTGATTTTATCAGTTAGTGAAATAAAAAAAGAATTTGGAATAGACACTGTACTAGATGGAATTTCTTTTACAGTTGAAGATAGAGAAAAGATTGGTCTAATTGGAAATAACGGCAGCGGAAAGACCACCCTGTTTAATATTATCTCTGGTGAAATTTCAAAGGACGACGGAGAAATTCACCTGCAAAAAAATGTTAAGATAGGTTATTTAAAACAACAATTTAATTTAAAGGATAGTAGTACCGTCTATGAAGAAGCTCTAGAGGTCTTTTCCCATGTAATAAATCTTGAAAAGAGTCTTAGAGAAATGGAACAGGAGATTTCTAAAAACCATGACTCTGAAAATCTAGATGAACTTTTAAATACATACGCCTCTTTAGAAGAGGAGTTTAAAAATCAAAATGGATATGGATACCATTCTGCAATTAGGGGAGTTTTAAAGGGAATTGGATTTAAGGACGAGGAATTTAATTTAAAGGTAGAAAATTTAAGTGGGGGACAAAAATCTCGCCTATCCCTTGGAAAACTTCTCCTTGAAAGCCCCGATTTACTACTACTAGATGAGCCTACTAACCATTTAGATTTAGAGGCTTCCTCATGGCTTGAAAAATTTTTAAGGGAATATCCGGGAGCAGTTATTGTAATTAGCCACGACAGATATTTTTTAAATAATGTAGTTTCAAAAATATTTCTATTGGAAAATCATTCCCTTAAAATTTACAGGGGAGATTACAACAACTACTTAAAGTATAGAGAACGTGAACTGGAGCTTTTAAACAAACAGTACCTTGACCAGCAAAAGGAAATAAAAAGACAAGAGGAGATTATCGCCCGCTTTAGAAGCCGGGGAAGGGACTACTTTTTAAAGCAGGGTGCCTCTCGCCAAAAACTACTGGATAAGATGAAACTTGTAGATGCTCCTACGGCACATAAGACTTCTAATATTTCCTTTAGTGTACGAATGCCATCGGGGGAAGATGTTCTTCGTGTAGAGGACCTTTCAAAAAGCTATGGAAGTAAAACTCTCTTTAGTGGAATTTCCTTTAACGTATATAGGCGAGATAGAATAGGTTTAATTGGTTCAAATGGTATTGGAAAAAGTACCATATTAAAAATTATTATGAGGGAATTGGAAAAATCCTCTGGTTCAATTTACTATGGCAGTAATTTAAAAATCGCCTACTTTGACCAGGAATTAAAGTCCCTTAATAGGGAAAACACCATAATTGACGAAATGTGGGACAACTATCCTAAACTAAACGCCTACGAAATTAGATCCTATCTTGCGAAATTTCTATTCTTTGGAGACGATGTATTTAAAATTATTGGAGATCTTTCTGGGGGAGAGAGGGCAAGGCTTGCTCTACTAATACTTATGTTAAAGGGAGCAAATTTACTTCTACTAGACGAGCCCACTAACCACTTAGATATTGATTCAAAGGAAGCACTGGAAAAGGCCCTGTTAAACTACGACGGCACTGTCCTTTCCATAAGCCACGACAGATATTTTTTAAATAGAATTTGTAACAAGCTATTTGTAATGGAGTCTACAAAAATAGACGAGTACCTTGGAAATTACGACTACTACTTGGAAAAAACAAAGGCAGAGGATGAAGTAGAGGAGGAGGAAATTTCCAAGACAGATCTTCAAAATCAAAAGAAGTTAGAGCGAAAAAAACGAAGCGAGATTAGGAAATTAAAAGCGGACTTAAAAAATTTAGAAGAGCAGATTAAAAACCTTGAGGAAGAACTACATGAAATAGACGGTGAACTTTCCGACCCAAGTAATTATAACGACTATGAGGTAATTCAAAAACTAAGTAGTAGGCGGGAAGAAGTTGGAAATCTACTAGATGAACTTTACAATAGTTGGATTGAATTAAACGAGGAGTAATATGAGAATACTCATTATGTTAAGGGGAATCCCTGGAGCGGGAAAGAGTACCTTTATAAAAAAGCGAAACCTCCAAAATTTTACCATAGAATCTGATGCAATAAGGGTACTACTTAACCAAGTAAAGATAGATGAATATGGCAATAGATACGTTCCACAGGACAATAGAAAATTAATGTGGAACTTTATCTATGATACTATGCGACTAAGAATGAGTAGGGGAGAGCTGGTACTACTAGATGGAACTAATACCTCTAGGGAAATTCATCAAATGGTAAGGAGAATTGCAAAGACATATAATTATAGATTCTATGTAGTGGATTTTACCCCTCCACTTAAAACAATGGAGGAGAAAAAATCCTATATAGACCTTTGTTATAGAAGGTGTAGCGCAACGGAGGACTATAAGTTTGTAGACAGGACCATCCTTGAAAATATGTTAGAGGATATATTAAAGTACCCCCTAAAGGAATCTATCTCTCCGCAGGAATTTAATGGGAGAGTATTCTACAGAAAGTACGACTTAAATAATTATGAGAAGGTAAATCTCATATCAGATATCCACGGAAACTATACACATCTTCGCAGGGCAATACCAGAGATAAAAGAGGATGAGTTCTACCTATTTTTAGGAGACTATATTGACAGGGGATATGAAAATTCAGAGGTAATAGAGTGGATATACAACCACTTAAATTACCCTAACATGGTTTTTCTAATAGGAAACCACGAAAGATGGTTACAGTACCACGCAAGAAGCAAGGAGACAATGATACGCTCCAAAACCTACAAGCTAGTAACAAAATCAGATATAGAATCCCTTCCAAACTGGAGAGAAAAAATAAAGGCAATAGTAGAAAAATTACACCAGGTCTACTACTTTACATATAATGGCGACGACTACCTATGTTCCCACGCAGGGGTAAGTTATTTTGACGAAAGGATAATAACCTATTCGTCAGACGAGTTGGAAGTAAATAGAAGTAATAAGGATGTAAGCGCAAAGACTTTTAATAGACTACTTCCAAGGGAAAATCTATACCAAGTACACGGACATATATCCTTTAGAGATTGGACCACAAAGAAGGGAAATGTATACAATATAAATTCCACAGCAGAGTTTGGCGGATATATGTACCTACTGGAAATAACAAGAGACGGCAGAAATATAAAGAAGTACAAGGGCGGAATAGATACCTTAGAATTAGACAGAAGGCAGAAAACAGATCTAATAACTAGAAAACTAAGAATACACCCAAGTATAGAGACAAGAAAAGTCTTGGATAACATAATATGTCTATCCTTTACAAAGGACGCATTTTTTAAAAGGCGTTGGGACAAGTACACCATTCGTGCAAGGGGATTATTCTACGATTTAGAAGCCCAAAAAATTGTAATGAGGGGATATAATAAATTCTTCGACTATGGAGAGATGAACGAAATAGACGATGAGGACTACTATAAGACCAAGAGTTTTATTTCAGAGCAGCAATCTCTATGGGATAAGTATTGGAGTGTACATTTAGAATTTCCATTGACAGCATATAAAAAGGAAAATGGATTTTTAGGAATGGTAAGCCTTTACAATGGAGAAGTACTATTTGGAACAAAGACCAATATACTACCAGAGAGGGATTTAGAAAAAGCAATGGATGAATTATCCATAGGAAATTATAAAGAGGAGTATATTTTCGCCGACTTGCTCCTTAAAAAAATAGGCATGGAAAAATTAAAAAGTGTACTAAAAAAACATGAGGGCTACACATTACTATTTGAAAATATGGATATAAGAGTAAAAACCCCAGTAATAGAATATCCAAAGCCAGAGGTAGTACTACTAGACGGAGTAAAAAATTCCATAGTGGACAATGTATTTTACAGTTACAATGACCTAAAAAAAGCGGGAGAGGAGCTAGAAGTTCCAGTAAAGGAAAAAATAGCTACTTTAGAAAATTGGAAAGAGATGAAGGAATTTGTAGCAAGGGAAAAGAAAAAGGTGGACAGAGAGGGAGTAGTAGTAGAGGATAGGGCAAAGGATATGTTTAAAGTAAAGACTGACTACTTTTTACTGTGGACTAAGAGAAAAAAAGTCTACGATGGATATGTAAATAGGGCTAGTATTAGAATGAGTAGTAGGGATGAAAAAGAGTTTTTAAAATTTTTAGTGGAAAATAAAATACCAAGGTATTTAAATATTTGGGCAGTAAGGGATATTTATGAGAATAGATTACATAGGATGTAGAGTATTGTCAATTACAAATACCATAAAATTACTTTTTTATTTAAATGAAGGGGAACCAGGGGAGAAATTACGCAGTTTCTCCCCTGGTTCCCCTTCACCCCTCCTAACCCCTCTCGCTTACTAAAGGAAAGTTTTCTCGGCAAAGGCTAAAAATTCCAAACTCGCCTGCGGCTCAGACATGGATTTTTTTTAACGCCTTCACCTCGAAAACAACGTGGGTTGGGGATATTATTACAATAATAAAAAATTTGCTTCTTGAATTTATTCTCAAAACAACATACCTAAAATTTAGTTACTAAAAACTTTTTGAGCAATATAAAAATACTCTACAAATATTCCTTAAAAGGCTATAATATAATCAAAGTTAGAATTTAATCTGAAAGGATAGAAGTATTAAAGTAGATAGTAAAATAGCCGTAGGTAGTATTGAATTAAAGAGTCGAATTGTTTTTCCTCCAATGGCGACGGAAAGTTCTCCCAATGGAATCCCTGGAGAGAATCTAATTAATCACTACGTATCTATAGCAAAGAATAAAAACGTTGGTTTAATTACTACTGAATACAGTTACATAGACGAAAGTGGAAAGGCTGATCTAAATCAGGTCTCCTTTGCAGATGACAGTGTAATTGAAGCACAAAAAGTTTTAACTGGAAGAGTACACGATGCAAATCCTGATATTAAAATTTTTGCACAGATAAGCCACGCTGGGCAAAAACCTCTACCTCTTTTACAGGAAGAGAACTTTTAAGTGCAAGTTCTATAATCTTAGGCAATGATGTTCCAAGGCCTCTTTCAACTAAGGAAATTGAAATTTTTATAGATAAGTTTACACAGGCTGCTATTAGGGTTAAAAAAGCTGGGTATGACGGCGTAGAAATCCACTCCGCCCACGGATACCTACTAAACCAATTTTATTCTCCCCTTACCAATAGGAGAGAGGATGAATACGGCGTCAGTTTTGAAAATAGACTTAGATTTTTAGCTAGTGTTATAAAAAATGTAAGACAGGCTACGGGAGATTTTGTAATCTCTGTTCGCCTTGGTGGTTGCGACTATTCTCCCTATGGAAATACTGAATACGACGCAACTAATGCAGCAAAATTAATTGAGTCCTGTGGCGCAGATCTTATTTCCATCTCTGGAGGTATACTTGGATTTGCAAGAAAGGAGGATAAAAATCCCGGTTGGTTTAAGGATATGTCCTACCTTGTAAAAAAATCTGTAAATATTCCAGTTCTACTTACTGGTGGAATTCGTACAAAGGAAACTGCAGAGGCGCTTATTAATGGAGACTATGCAGATTTAATTGGTATTGCTAGAAGCCTTTATAAAAATCATAAATGGGAAGAATAATTAGTTTTTTTAAATTATTCCCCTTAATTCTGCTTAGCCTTTGGTATTTTTTGATATGTATAAACTGTAAGACATCAAAGTTTATCTTAGGAGGTTTTTATGGGCTGGTTAATGAGTATAATTGTCGGTGCAGCCGCTGGTTGGATCGCAAGTATGATAATGAAAAAAGACGTACAAATGGGAGCCCTTGCTAATATCATAGTTGGTATTGTAGGTGGAGTTATTGGTAGATTCGTACTAGGACTTGTAAATATTCAAGCTGGTGGAGGAGTTTTGCCTTCCCTTATAGTTGGAGTACTAGGAGCGGTAATTTTACTCGCTGTTATAAATGCTATTAAAAAATAAATAATCCCCCTCGGGAGATTTTTTTCTTGGGAGAAGTATGAAAGAGAAATTATTTTGTGAACTGGAAAAACTAAAAATTGGAGAAAAATCCACTAGACTTTTTAATTACTGGGCTGATTTTTTACTTAATAGAGTTGATTTTACACTAGAGGACACTTTAATTCATGGTCATAACCACTCTATGCGTGTACTACTTTTTTCCATTGTACTTGGAATGAAATTAGACCTTAGTGACAATTTACTTAATGCCCTTTGTATTGGAAGTGTATTTCACGACTGTAGAAGATTTGACGACGGAACTGACGTTGGCCATGGGATGAGAGGTGCAAATAGATATAGGGAATACTGTAGAGAGAACTCCATGGATTTTAATCCCATTGCCTACTACGCAATTTACTACCACGACAGAAATGATACTATTGGGGAGGAAATTATCCTTAGGGATTTAGAAAATCCAAGTGATGGAATAACTGTCTATAGAGTTTTTAAAGATGCCGATGCCCTAGATAGACTTAGATTTGGTATAGAATGGTTAGATGTAAAAATGTTACGAACAGAGGAATCCTTAAAGCTATTAGATTTTGCATCTAAGATTAACACAATTACCCCCTAAAATAAAATTTGTCCCCTAAATTTTTAAAAAATTAGGGGATAATTTAATTTAAAAATACTCTTTCATATGCATTATTGCCTTCTCTAACATTTGTGTCGTTAATTGGTGATGAGTTCTGTCAAATTTTTCAAAGTTTATTAATTTTTCATTGGTAAAGTGTGGCAGTACAAGTTTATAAAAATTCTCCTGTGCCTCTGGAGAAATTTGTTCGTCCTCTTTTCCATTAAAGAGAATCATATTTCTATCTCCAAAATTTTCTGGATAGTTCATTGGATTTATTTGGTATAAAAATTCGTGCATTCTCTCTTCTTCGTAAGTTAGTCCCTGTGGCGGAGTAATTTCCTTTAAAAACCAGTTCCAATCCAAAACCCCATTAAACATAATTAGTCCATGGAGATTTTTACTAAAGGTAAATAGTGCTCCTGCTGTAATTGCTCCTAGGGAATGTCCTCCTACAACTATACTATCTGGATCTGCTCCATACTTTTCTACAACGCCCTTTAAAATACTTGGAGCCTCTTTTATATTGCCTATTAGAGTTTCTGGCATATATCTATATACCACGTCCATATCCTCATAGTCCAACTCTCCTCTTTCTCCATGGTGTACTGCCTCTGGAAGAATTACTTGGTATCCATAACTTGCAAGGATATTTCCACGAAATACTTGGTTAGTCATATTACTTCCCCAACCATGGTAGAAAATTATTGTCTTGTGTAGTTCCCTTTCTATTTTTGGAGTTACTCTTATTATGGGAGTCTCTCCTATATAATCCTTTTCTATATTTGTAAATTCTGATTTTAAATATTCCATTTATCCTCCTATTTTCCAACTTGGGGGTTCTATATTATGCTCTCTTAAAAAATTATTCGCCCTTGAAAATGGCTTTGAGCCAAAAAATCCTCTATATGCTGAAAGGGGACTTGGATGTGGTCCCTCTATTACTAGATGAATTGGATTTCTTATAAATTTTTTCTTACTCCTTCCGTGGGCACCCCATAGAATAAATACTACTGGCGTATTTTTTTCATCTATGGCTTTTATTACACTATCTGTAAAAAATTCCCACCCTATTTTTGAATGGCTCATAGGAGAGGCTTCCCTTACAGTTAATGTGGTATTTAATAACATTATACCCTCTTTCGCCCAGTCTAATAGATAACCTGTCCTTGGGATGGGAATTTCCAAGTCATCGTAGAGTTCCCTATATATATTTACTAGAGAAGGAGGGATTTTTACTCCATCCTTTACAGAAAATGCAAGACCATGGGCTTGACCTACTCCATGGTATGGATCTTGACCTAGTATTACTACCTTTACGTCCTTGTAATCTGTATAGATAAAGGCGTTAAATATGTCCTCCATTTTTGGATAGATGGTGTAATTTTTATACTCCTCTATTAAAAGCCTTCTTAGTTCTAGGTAGTAGGGCTTATTAAATTCATCCCTTAGTACATCGTCCCATGAGTTGCCAAAAATCATTTGAAAAATCTCCTTAATCTTTTACCACTAAATAATCTAGAAACCTCTTCTCTATTTTCTATTGTGTGGAAAACTACTAGAGTATCTCCCTCCATTAGTACAGATTTTCCCCTAGGTATAATTACAGTTCCCTCGGCTCTTTTTATTGCCCCTATAACTATTCCAGCAGGTAGTCCAAGTTCCTCAACTCTCTTTCCAATATTACTATTACTTGGAAGTAACTTCGCCTCACAAATATCTCCTTGTCCTTTAAAAGTAACGAAGGTAGAAATTACTCCATCTCCCAATACCTTTGCACTAATTCTATTTGCGCCAATTAGAGTTGGATCTAGGGTTGCATCTATTTTTAAATCGTCTAGTATTAAATTATAGCTTTGATTTTTTACAAGGGGAAGTACTACTCCAGCTCCCCTTGATTTGGCAAGAAGTGCCATCATAATATTTAACTCGTCAAATTCCGTTACACTTACAAATACATCCTCATCATTAAATTTATTCTCCAGAATAAATTTAAAGTCCCTATAATCTCCCATGGTAATAAGTGGACCGTAAAGGGTGTTTCTATATTTTTTTAAGGCAGGTAGACTATTTACAACTATTTTTACGTTAATATCCTCGTCCTTTAGTCGCTCTGCAAGTACAGTAGAGATTCCACTCTCTCCTACGATTACTACATTTCTCGTTTTAGGTTTAACTCCAATGTTTAAATGGTTCTCCTTAAATTTATAGATGTCCTTTGCAAGGCCCATTATATATAAAAAATCTCCCCTTGCTATTTTCGTACTCCCTGTTGGAAGTAGAAGCTTACCCTCTCTTGAAATTCCAACTACAAGTACAGTGGAAAGACTTCCAATTTCTGATAGGGGAATTCCCTCAAACTCCTCGTCGTATTCCACCTTGTATCCAAATACCTCTATCTTTCCTCCAATAAAAAAATCCGACATGGTTTTAAACTTATCGAAGATAAAGTATTCAATACTTCTTGCAACTTCTAGCTCTGTGGAAATAAAGTAGTCTATTCCAAAGGAGGACTTTAATTCGTAAAGCTCCTTTGTGTGATCTGAGGTATTAATTCTTGTAATGGTGTACTTTGCTCCAAGTCTTTTACAGTAACTTGAAATATACATATTAATCCTCTCTGAAGAAGTAACGGAAATTATAAAGTCAAAGTCTGGAATATTTAATTCCTCTAGAAATTTTAAATTAAGTGCATCTCCCTGAACTAAGTCTAATTTTGGAGACTCATTTATTTTATTTAGTTTATTTTGGTCAAGGTCAAGTAGTTTTACATAGATACTATCCATGGATAGAGTCTCGGCTATTTTTCTGCCCATTCTACCTGCCCCAATAATTAGTACTTTCATTTTTTACTCCTTGGTATTATAAGTGCAAGCATGGTAAAAAACTCCAGCCTTCCCAGTAACATAAGTAGGCAGAATAATAACTTGTATCCACTTCCATAGAAGTCAAAATTACTCATAGGTCCTACTCCCCCAAGACCAGGTCCAACATTTGATAACATAGTTGCAACGCTAGTCATAGAGGTTACAATATCCTGTCCACTTGTAGTTACAATTAGGCTTGAGAGTAAAAATATTACCATGTATAGTCCACAATAGGCACTTACTCCATCAACTATATCCTCTGTAAGAACTTTTCCATTTACTTTAATAGGTACTATTGCCCTAGGATGTACTACCTTTTCAATTCCTCTACGAATTAATTTAAAGAGTATAATAATTCGAATTATCTTTACTCCGCCACTAGTCGCTCCTGCAGATCCTCCACTTATCATTAACAAAAAGAGAATAAACTTACTAAACTCTGGCCACAGATTAAAGTCAGTATTTGAAAATCCACTAGTACTTATAATTGACGTAACTTGAAATCCAGAGTCTACTAAACTCTTTCCAACACTTCCATATCCTGTAAAGTATAGGTCAATTCCAATGGCAAGTATGGAAAAAATTACTATTCCATAAAAAACTCTAAACTCCTCGTCCTGTAGTACCTCTTTAAATCTTCCCTTGGCAACTGAATTGTAATGGGAAAAATTTGTAGAACATAGTGCCATAAAAATACTCATTACTATTGGAATTGCATATCCACTATAGGCTCCCACCGATTCATTTTGATTTGAAAATCCTCCCGTACCTACTACCCCAAAGGTATGAACTATTGAATCAAAGGCATTCATACCGCAAAGGATTAGTAGTAAAAAAAGTATTACCGTAATTACAAAGTAGATAATATAAAGTCTAGTTGCCGATTGGGAAGTTCTAGTAGTAATTCTTCCCTTAATAGGCCCTGGAGATTCTGCCTTCATAATTTGAAAGCCACTTATTCCCAGTTTTGGTAGTACTCCAACGGTAAATACAAGTATTCCCATTCCACCTATCCAGTGAGTCATAGATAGCCAAAACATTAATGGCTTTGGAATACTTCTCATCTTTCCAATTACAGTTGCACCAGTAGTTGTAAATCCACTTACAACTTGAAAAAATGCATCAATATAACTTGGTTCAAATCCAGAAAGATATAGGGGAAATGCGCCGAAGAATGAACATAAAATCCAACCTAGACTTACAATAATAAGTCCGTCCTTTGGAGATAGATTAAATTCAATCTTGGGCTTTCTAAAAATAATATTAATAATAATTGTAATAGCCCAAATCACACCAATTACTATTGCAAATGCCCTTAGTACACCTGCCTCATTAAGGTATGCCGCCATAATAACTGATGGAATCATAAATAGACTTACTATAAATAGTAGTACAGCTAAAATTTTAGAGATGGCTGCGTATTTCATCTAGTACACTCTTTCCCTTCTTCCTATTAAAAACCTGCTTTAGTTTCTGTAAATTTTCATGTAGACAGAATACAATTACTCTGTCTCCCTTTTTCAATACAGTAGATCCATTTGGAATAATTACCTTTTTGCCACGTACAACACTTACAATTAATATACCTCTAGGCAGACGCATATCAATTATCGCCTTATCTAGGTACTGAAAATTTTCATCTAGTACATAGTCTGTAAACTCTGCATCACCTTGGAGAGTTAAGTTTACTCGCCCAGGCTTATCACTTCTTAAATAGGACACAACTTCTGCAGCAGTAATAACGGATTTATTAAAGGCTCCGTCTAAATCTAGTTTGTCAATAATTGTGTTGTAGTTAGACCTGGAAATCTTTGCTACAGATTTATACACTCCAAATTGTTTTATAGATAGTGCCATTAGTAAATTGGTTTCGTCGTGGCCAGTAGCAGCTACAAAGGCGTCAAAGGAAGAGATCATCTCCTCTTCTAGTAGGTCAAAATCCGTTCCATCTCCATAGATTACAGTAACATTATCTAGAATTTCCTTTAAATATTTACAAACCTCTATATCATTATCTACTATTACAACTTCCACTCCAGATTTTTCAAGTAACCTAGAAAGGTATACTGCAAGAGTGCCCCCTCCCATAATCATAAGCTTTCTAACTTTCTTAGAGAGTTTAATTTCAGAGTGGGTTTTGTCAAATTCCGCAACTCTATCTTCGCGACCTACAATAATAATAACGTCGTTTTTTTCTAGTATAGTTTCACCATTTGGAATAATAGTCTTTCCATTACGAAGTACAGATGCAATAAGAAGATCCTTTACACCATCAAGGTCCTTTAATTTTTTTCCAATTAATTCCAAATCCTTCCCAATGTTAAATTCCACAAGCCTTACCATACCGTCTGCAAACTCATCTCCCATAAGAAGGTGTTTTTTCATAAGGTATCTTTCAATATGACCGGCAGTAACGTAGTCGGGATTTATACAGTAGTCAATATTAAGCTCCTTAGTAATAAAAGGGATCTGTTTAGAATACTCTGGGTTACTAATTCTAGCAATGGTTTTTTTACACCCAAGGGATTTTGCAGTAGTGGCAAGTAAAATATTGCCCTCATCGCTAGTAGTAGTAGCAATAAGAACGTCGTACTTATCAATTTCAACTTCCCTTAAAATTTCAAAGTCCATTGCATCACCATTAATAGTTAAAACGTCTAAATGGTTAGTTATATTTTCAATTACATCAGGGTCAATATCTAGGACAGTTATCTCATAATCTTCCTGAATTAAGGAGGAGGCAATTTTATATCCAAGTTTCCCTGCTCCTGCTATTAGCACCTTCATTATAATACTCCTTTTTTACAGTAATCTCGAAGTTATGATCTGGAAAATCCTCTTCAAGACTTCTTTTAAAATTCTCTTCAATATTTTTAGTATCCTCTGGGGATTTATAAATATTTCCATCTACAATAATAGTAAATTTTACAGTTTTATCAATATCAGTTAAGTCGTGGAAAGCAAAAATACCCTTATCAATATTTATAAGGGACTTAATTTTAGAAATAATCTCTGGCTCAATACCATGTCCACCAACGGGATCCACATGAATGGAAAGAGTGATTCCAAGTTTTTCTCCAACTTCCTCTTGAATCCTCTCAACTAAATCGTGGGACTTCATAAAGTCCAAGTGAAAGGGCATCTCCACATCAAGGGTAACCATAACCATCTCAGGCCCAAAATTATTTACAACAATATTGTGAACACCAAGGACATAGTTATAAGAGCTAACCTCTTTGCGAAGAGTATCTAAAAATTCCTTAGGGGGAATTTTCCCAATAATATCGTCGATAGTTTCTCCAACAAGTTCAATACCGCTCTTTAAAATAAAAAGACTAATAATAACTCCAATATAGCCGTCAATTTTTAAATTAAAAGCTAAATCCATAATCATACCAATAACTACAATGGAAGTAGTAAGAACGTCGTTTAAACTATCAACGGCGTTGGCACGTAGGGGAGAGGAGTTAATTTTTACAGAGACACTATTGTACAAAATGTACTGTAAAAATTTAACGACAATGGATAAAATCATACCCACAAGGGCAATGGTAGAGTAGACTACAACTTGGGGATTAAAAATCTTTTCCACAGAGGATTTTAAAAATTCAAAACCAACAAAAACCACCAGTGCAGAGACAACTAGTGCCGCAACGTATTCAATTCTACCGTGGCCGTAGGGATGATTTTTATCAGCCGGTTGGTTTGCAAGTTTAACCCCAACAATGGTAACTACAGATGAAATAGAATCCATTACATTATTTGCGCCGTCTGCGGCAATGGAAACGGACCCAGTTAAAATACCAAGAATGACTTTAACTAGGGCAAGAACAATATTTATAACAAGGCCAATTAGCCCCGTATTATATGCAATCTTCCCGCGATCCTCATTGGGAAGACCATAATTTCCACTTTTTAAAATGTTAGAAATCATACAACACCTCAAGTAATTTTACTATATTCTATCATATCAATAAGTATAATTATAAAACTACCACAGTTGGAATTCCATAAATGAAGAAGAATATATGTTATAATTTACAAGGTGATAAAATGATACAAGACATAAATCCAAGTATATACAAAAATGAATACGGACAAGAGAAAATAGAGGACAGCTCCATAATATTAATAGCAAATGGAAGAAAAATACTTCTTAAAAATAATGGAGAACTAAAATTTCCAAGGTATGGAGAAACAAATTACAGAGAAGAAAATTTAAGGTATCTATTTAAAATAGACGAGGAGAAATTTTTCACTCCAATAAAAGAATCGGATGAAGAAATAGAGACCCTAGAAAAAATAGGATATGAATTTAAAACGGTGGAGGAATTTAGAACGGCACTGCCAAAAAAATACTCCTTTGGAGGAATAACAGGGTACCAATTAATAGATTGGTATAGAAAAAATAAGTACTGCTCAAAATGCGGAGAGGAGAATATCCACAGCGAAAGGGAACGCAGACTAGAATGTCCAAGTTGTGGAAATTTTATATACCCAAGTATATCGCCAGTGGTAATAGTGGGAATAACCAAGGGAGATGAAATACTACTAACAAAGTATGGAGAGGACAACGAAAATCCCTACAAGGGCTATGCATTAAACTCAGGATTTATAGAAATAGGGGAGTCGGCAGAAGGTGCAATAGAAAGAGAAGTCCTAGAGGAAGTGGGACTAAAGGTAAAAAATATAACCTACTATAAGTCACAGCCATGGTCCTTTACAAATAGTCTGCTCTTTGGATTTTTCTGCGAAGTAGACGGTAGCGATAAAGTAACACTAGATACAGAGGAACTCTCCCACGCAGAATGGGTAAATCGAAAAGATCTACAAGATTTTAGCGACGACTTAAGCCTAACATTTGAGATGATAAATTATTTTAAACGAAATGGAAATAAACAATAAAGTTTTAAAAATATATAGTTCTAAAAACTACAGATGTTATAAAAATACTTTTTTTATTTAAACGAAGGGGAACCAGGGGAGAAATAACGAGAGATTCCCCTTTGGTTCCCCTTCACCCCTCTAACCCCTCTCGCTTACTAAAGGACAATATTATTTTTTTCTCCCAATCTTTTCTAATGGTCTCTAACGCGGTACTATAAATTCAATATATTTGATTGGAGGAAATATGAAAGCTTTTTTAAAAAGAAAGGGAGTTTCCCTTTCTCCTAAGGAATACTTCGTAAATGCCCTTGGTGCAATGGCATACGGATTATTTGCAACCCTACTTGTTGGTACGATTTTAAACACCCTTGGTGGAAGTCTTGGTATTTCATTTTTAAGTGAAACCATTTGGCCTCTGGCTCAAAAAGCTACTGGTCCTGCTATTGCAGTTTCAATTGCCTATGCCCTTGGCGCGCCTCAGCTTGTCCTTTTTGCTTCTACTGTTGTTGGTATTGCTGGTAATGATCTTGGCGGACCTATGGGTGTTTATATTGCAACTATTATCGCCGTAGAATTTGGTAAATTAATTAGTAAGGAGACTAAAATTGACATTGTCATTACTCCTGTTGTAACTGTTCTTGTGGGAGTTACTGTTGCTACTTTTATTGGACCTTATATTCAAAATTTAATGACCTTTATTGGAAATGTTATTATGAATGCAACTAATGAAGTGCCTGCAATTATGGGTATTATCGTTTCTATTATCGTTGGTATTGTTCTTACCCTACCTATTTCAAGTGCTGCCCTTTGTATGATGCTATCCCTTTCTGGACTTGCTGGTGGGGCTGCTACTATTGGATGTTGTTGCCAAATGGTTGGCTTTGCAGTTATATCTTTTAGAGATAATGGAGTAGAGGGTCTTGTTGCGCAGGGTCTTGGTACAAGTATGCTTCAAATGCCAAATATTGTAAAAAACTGGAAGATATTAATTCCACCAACTCTTGCCTCTGGAATTTTAGGTCCTCTCGCCACCGTTGTATTTAAAATGGAAAATACTCCCCTTGGATCTGGAATGGGTACTAGTGGACTTGTTGGACAGATTTCAACTTTTACTGCTATGACTAGTGTGCCCTTTACAAAACTTCTTTTAATAGTTATATTACTACATATAATCCTACCTGCCGTGGTAAGTTACTTAATTTACATTCCACTTAGACGTATTGGTTGGATTAAAGATGGTGATATGAAGTTGAAATTTAATTAGGAGGTAGTATGGATTTTCCAAGTAGAGATTTACAACTTGATTTACTCAAGAAATATAATAAAGACGAGTTTCACATTAGACATGCCATTACTGTTGAGCAGGTTATGAAATACTTTGCAGAATTGTATGGCGAGGACGTAGATTTTTGGGGAAGTGTTGGTCTACTTCACGATGTGGATTTTGGAACCTATCCCGATGAACACTGTGTAAAGGCTCCAGAACTTCTTGCTGAAATTAACGCTAGTGATGAACTTATTCATGGTGTTGTTAGTCATGGATATGGTATTTGCGCAGATGTTGAACCTACTCATTTAATGGAGAAGATTCTTTTTGCAACTGATGAATTAACAGGCCTTATCTATGCCGCTGCTCTTATGCGACCTAGTAAGAGTACTAAGGACATGGAACTTAAAAGCCTAAAGAAAAAATTTAAGGACAAAAAATTTGCCGCTGGTTGCTCTAGAGATATTATTAAAACTGGAGCGGATAGACTTGGATGGGAGCTAGATGATCTTTTACTAAAGACCCTTCAAGCTATGCAGGATAGGGAAGATGAAATTGAGGCTCTATTAAATTAATTGGTGCGTCTAGAAGGACTTGAACCTTCGACACACAGCTTCGGAAACTGTTGCTCTATCCCCTGAGCTATAGACGCATATTTTTAAAATAAAATCCCACCTATTTTTATAGATGGGATTTTTTTAATTAAACTAA
>CAYFUL010000002.1:37387-51643 GCA_964346375.1 uncultured Peptoniphilaceae bacterium | reverse complement strand
CAGTCTTTCTATTGCAGGGTCATCGGCAAGATTCATAAATAGTACCGCCCTATCTATTGCTCCAGTTTCTCTAAAGTCATCTATAAAGTACTGCGCCTCTTCAAATGTAATTCCCATTGCTGTAAATACTACGGCAAATTTTTCTCCTGAACCTAGTACACGAGCCTGCCTTGCAATTTGCGCCGCAACGTTATTATGTGGAAGTCCTGCTCCTGAAAATATTGGAAGTTTTTGTCCTCTTACTAGAGTATTTAATCCGTCTATAGTTGAAATTCCTGTTTGAATAAATTCTGATGGATAATCTCGACTTACTGGATTTATTGCACTACCATTTATATCTATACTCTTCTCTGGAATTATCTTTGGACCGTCGTCTATTGGCTTACCTAATCCGTCAAATACACGTCCAATCATATCTGGGCTAACTCCTAGTTCAAGTGGTCTACCTAGAAATCTAACTGTAGTTCCCCCAAGGTTTATTCCCGCAGAGCCTTCAAAGATTTGTACCATGGCCTTGTCGCCATTTATTTCAATTACACGACCTCTACGTCTTTCTCCATTTTGTAGCTCAATGTCTACAAGTTCCTCATAGGTAACTCCCTCTACTCCTTCAACTATCATAAGAGGTCCTACAACTTCTACTACTGAATTATATTCTTTAAGCATATAGTCCTCCTTTTTCTGCTAACTTCTCTGTTTCTACTTTTATATCCTCTATTAATTTATCCAGTTCTGAAAGATTATCTTCGTTAATATTTTTCGCTCTAGATATTCTCTCTCTAATTGGCATCTCTTCAATTTCTTGAATATATGCTCCCTTATCAAGGGCAACTAGTGCAGAATCGTAGAACTGTAGTATTGCCTTCATCATCTTAGACTGCTTCTCGAGTGAACAGTATGTGTCAATATCGTGGAAGGCATTTTGTTGTAAATAGTCCTCTCTTATGGATTTAGTCACTTCAAGTTTTAATTGGTCCTTATCAGAAAGGGCATCACGTCCTACAAGTCGTACAATTTCTTGAAGGGCAGCTTCCTCTTGAAGTAGGGACATTGCTCTAATTCTATTTGCTGAAAAATCTGGATCTACTTCCTTGTCAAAGTACTTATCCATTTTCGCCTGGTATAGTGAATAGGAATCTATCCAATTTATTGCAGGGAAGTGTCTCTTATAGGATAGATTGTAATCCAGCTTCCAGAAGATTTTTACTATTCTTAGAGTCGCCTGACTAACTGGCTCAGAAATATCTCCACCTGGAGGAGAAACTGCACCTATTATTGAAAGGGCTCCCTCTTTATCTTCACTACCTAGTGTAATTACTCTTCCTGCTCTTTCGTAAAATCCTGCAACTCTTGATGCAAGGTATGCTGGATATCCTTCGTCTCCCGGCATCTCTTCAAGTCTACCACTCATCTCTCTAAGAGCCTCTGCCCAACGAGATGATGAATCCGCCATCATTGCAACGGAATAACCCATATCTCTATAGTATTCAGAAATTGTAATTCCCGTATAGATACTAGCCTCTCTAGCCGCTACTGGCATATTTGAAGTATTTGCTATTAGAACTGTACGCTTCATTATAGACTCTCCAGTATTTGCATCTATTAGTTCTGGGAATTCCATAAGTACGTCTGTCATCTCATTACCACGTTCTCCACAACCTACATATACTACGATTTGAGCATCTGCCCATTTTGCAAGCTGATGTTGTACAACTGTCTTACCTGAACCAAATGGTCCTGGAATTGCAGCAGTACCTCCCTTTGTAATTGGGAAGAAGGTATCTATTACCCTTTGCCCTGTTACAAGTGGAGTATCTGGGTCAATTTTTCTCTTATATGGTCTACCAGTTCTTACTGGCCATTTTTGTATCATGGTTAACTCTTTCTCTTCGCCATTTTCAAGGGTCATTACAGCTATAGTAGTATCTACTGCAAAGGAACCATTTTCGATGGATTTTAGAGTACCTTTAACGCCGTAGGGCACCATTATTTTATGAAGGACTACTGGAGTTTCTTGTACAGTTCCAAGTACGTCCCCTGGCTCTAATGTGTCTCCTACCTTTGCAACGGATGTAAACTCCCATTTTTTCTCTCTATTTAGCGGCGCAACTCTAGCACCACGAGTTAAGAAACTTCCTGTTTGTAGTTCAAGTGCCTCTAGGGGTCTTTGTATTCCATCAAACATGGCCTCTATTAGACCAGGTCCTAGTTCTACAGATAGTGGAGATCCTGTAGTTACTACACTATCTCCAGGGCCTATACCAGTAGTTTCTTCATATACCTGTATGGAGGCCTGATCGCCTCTCATCTCTATTATCTCTCCAATTAATTTATCCTCGGATACTTCTACTACATCATACACATTGGCATTTTCCATGCCGCTGGCTACAACAAGTGGTCCGGATACTTTTATTATTTTTCCAGAGTTCATTGCTCCTCCTTTACAAAATATTAGATCCTATTGCCTTCTCAACGTTTTTATTTATCTCTTCCATACCGATTCCTAGAGTACCTCTATTAGAAGGTATAGGAATTATTGAAGGCAGTAGTGACTCCTTGTACCTCTGTATTGTCTGGGGTATTAAACCTGCCAATTCTTCGGTAATAAATATTATTCCATAGTCCTCTTTTGCAAGTCTGTCTACAGTTCTTCTAGCCTCGTCCTTTTCATAGACTATAAAAATATCTAGTCCAACAGAGTTAAAAGGTAGAATAGAACTCTTGTCCCCTATTACTGCAATTTTATACATAACTTTCCCTTAGCCTTTCTCTAATAAAATCTGGTTCAAGCCTATTTTCCTTTGCAATTAATATAGTCCTTAAATTCTTTACCTCCATATCCAATGCAAGGGCGTATCCAAATACCACTTCAGGGCCAAAGGTAATATTTTTAACCTTCTTTGCAAGGTCCATAAAATAGTTGTCCATTTCCTTTTCAAAAATAGAAAGGCTTCCTGTTTCTCTATAACTTTCTATACCATCGTGAACTGCCTTTGCAATAGGAGAGTTCATAAATATTCTACTATTGGAATCTAAATCCACATTTAACATTCCCTCATATCTATCCATGGGGATTCCGCCATGTTTTATAAGTGCCTTCTCAATAAATTCCACATCTCTCTGTTGCTTTTGACATCTTAAAATAGTCTTTATATTGGTAAAGTCAATGGTATCTTCTACATACTCTCTAAAGAGTGGTACTCCAGAACCATAGGCTAACTCTCTTAAATGAGCGAAGTAGTAATAGTCTATTTCTATACCAATGATTTGAGGGTCAAAGTGTTCATCGTATCTCTTTAAAAGATCTCTAATGATTTTATAGTACCTTTCATACTTTGGATTAAGTCCTCTAAATCCCGACTTAAATTCTTCTTCTTTAAATCCACCAACTTCAATATATAGGTGAGATTGATTTCTTCCAATTAGCTCCTCAGTGATAAATACCTTTAGATTATGGTAGATATACTTTAGAGTTACTAAATCCACTGGAAGGGGATCATGGGAGAGCCTATAGAGTTCTTCAAAACCATCTGCTAAAGTGTTACTTAAAGCCTCCTCGTAGTCCTCTGGACGCTTTAATTTAGTTACATATTTTTGGTAAGGGGAGTCGTTTAGTATTCTTAAATCCTCTTCAAGATTTTCAGCTTCAGCCATGGTGGAAAAATTTGCCATACTTAGCAACTTTTTCTCCAAAACCCTAAGAGTTGCAGAAGATTGGATAAAATTATTCCTATCCAAAAACTCACCTCCTCATACTTAATTGGTTAGCTATCTCTCTTTCAAGTTCATCTCTTCTAGATTCTACTAGGGCATCGAAGGTATTATTGTAGATAATATCTCCATTTCTTAAAGAGAATCCATTTTCTACTGTGTCCTTACTAATTTTTATTCCAAGGTCCTCTTTCTTAAGTGCTTCTTTTCTATTTTCTGGCACTATTAATTCTGAGTCCTTATTTAACTCAACTTCCCCAAGGGATTTTTTTACAAGGGATATAAAAGTTTTTTCGTCTATATTTGCAAGGTCAACCTTTACCTTTTCAATTATCCTATCAATTAACTTTCCCTTTTCACTTAGAATCATGTCTCTTGCCTTTAGTTCAGCTGCGGCAGTTTTTTTATCTACAACTTGAGGAGCTTCCTCCTCTGCCTTTGCAATTATTGAACTTGCTAAATTTCTTGCAAGCTCTTCCTTCTCGGCAATTAATGCCTTTCCCTTTACTTGTGCCTCTTCAACTAAACTATCTGCCTGAGTTTTTGCATCTGCAATTATTTTATTGAATATATTATCTATATTTGACATGAAATCATCCTCTTATCATCATGAAGAAGGAGATTGCAAAAGCCAAAATCGCATACATTTCTACCATTACTGCAAGGATAATACCTTTACCTTGGTGAGCTTCGTTCTTAGCAAGAATATTAATGCCTGCTATAGAAACTTTAGCCTGTGCTACGGCTGAGAAGTATCCAGAAATTCCTACTGGTAGTGCAGCACAGAATAGTCTAAATCCTTCGTTAAAGGCTACATCTGGTGTAAGTCTTAGTAGGATTAAAAGTCCAATTACAAATCCGTATAGACCTTGTGTACCTGGAAGAAGTTGTAGAATAAGTGCCTTACCAAATTTCTCTGGTTCTTCAATAATAACTCCTGCTGCAGCTTCCCCTGCCATACCTACGCCTTTTGCAGATCCCATACCTGATAAGAAAACTGCTACTGCTACTCCTAATACTCCAAACATTATTCCGCCGTACTGTTGTAAAATTGACATTTTAGTCCTCCTTAATATTATAATAATTTGATTCTGCAACCATCTTTCTAAATGGAATTCCTCCTCCTTCATAGAACTTGTTAAACATTTCTACAAAGGTAAGCCTTGCCGTATGAACGTAGGCTGATAAAAATGATAAAAATACATTAAATAGCTGGAAGGCAATAAATATTACTATTGCACCAACCATTCCAAATATTCCCTTGGTAAAGAGAAGTTTTACTATTATATTTACTGCTAGAGCGATAAAACTACCACTTAGCACAAGAGCCATAACTCTAAAATAACTTACTACATCTCCAACATAGGAAGATATTCCGTATAGGGAATAAATTCCCCAGCCTATCTTTCCAGGAATAGACTCCTGATCTCTTCCACCTGTTGCAACTATTCCTATCATTCCCACTGCCATTACTCCAAGGGCGATTTTTTTAGCCATAGGACTTAGTCCAAGGGCAGATCCTCCAAGGGCAACTCCCGCTCCAATTAATGCCATGTACCAAAATCCAACATCATATAGTGCATCTAGTGGTTTACCATCTCTAAAGTACATATATGCCTTTATTCCAAGGGCAAAGAATATGTGGAATACTCCCAGTCCAAGGGATAGACCAATCATTTTCATATAGTCTTCCGACGGATTAATAAATGGTTTGTAAGGGAATGAATCTCCTAGTAAATCTCCGAAAAATGATCCATATACTACTCCCCAAATTATTGTGGAAATTGAAAGTAGTAGTAAAAATCCTGCCATTCTTCTTGTACCCTTATCTAGATTAAAAATTTTAAGTCCAATGATACATCCGATTAAAAGAATTAGGCCATATCCAATATCTCCAACCATCATACCTGCAAAAATAAAGTAGAATGGTGCAAATAGTGGAGTAGGATCAATTTCATTATACCTTGGCATTGCATACATCTCTGTTAAACTCTCAAATGGTTGTACAAAAATATTGTTCTTTAATAGAATTGGTACATTTGGATCGTCTCTATCTGCTGGATTTATTTCCATATAGTAGTCCTCTCCAAGGGTTTTATTTAATGTACTAATAAAATCCCCTTCCCTATCTGTAGGAACGTAGCCTTCTATAAAGTCCACCTTCTTAGAATTTAAAAACTGCTCCTCTGCATTAATTCTATTCTTTGCATTTTTTAAATAGGCAGCGTAGGCTCTTAAATCCCCTAGATATTTTGAATATCCTGAAAGTTTAACTCTATTCTCTTTTATTTGTTCTTGTCTATTAGAAATTATTCGATTTGTACTTTCAATCTCATGAGAAACAACCCCATTAGTAGGAATATTTACTGGGGTAAATCCCTTATCAAGAAGTAGATTATCCACCTCTTCAGAGACATCAAGTGTTGAAATTATTATTATATATGTGCTGTTTTTATCAGCAGATGATTTTAAAATTTCTACAGTATTGTAATCAAGAAGAGCTTCAGCAAGTTCTTCATAGTTTCTTACAGAAATAGAACCAATGGATATTCTCGCATTTTTCATATTCCTTAACTCTCCAATGGAAATACTTACGTTTTTCCATTTGTTTAAATCACTTAACTTGGTATTTAAAGTGATTAGTTCCTTCTTTAAATTGCTGATATTGTTCTCAATTTTAGTCATCTCAGCATATTTTTCTTCAAAGTCAAAACTTTTAGCTATAACTTCAAGTTCACTTAAAGACAGCGTTGGATTTCCATCCTTTAGGCTCTGTAGCATTCCCTTACTCTCTTCATAGGGCTTTAATAATTCTATTGCCCTTTCCACATTTGAGAGACTTCTATCCACCTTAGTTTCATCAAGTGTAACGTCGGCTTCCTTCAGATAATCTCCCTCTGGAAGAAGTTTATTAAAGTGAACATAGTTAAAACTTTGGAGTGCTTCTAGTAGTTCTTCCCTCTCCTTGTTAAAGCTTACAAGGGAAAATTTACTCATATTAACTATCGCCATTAAACCACAATCCTCTCAACTATCCCTTTTACCAACTCATCCACTGCCTCATCAGAAACCTTGTACTTAGAAATAGAACTACTTGCAGAGGATATAATTTCATCTGCCTTTTCATCTCCCGTTTTTTCTGCAGTACTAAGTAACTCCTCTGCTTTCTTTCTACCACTGCTGAGAATTTCCTCATACCGGGTATCTGCTTCGGCTGCAAGTTTTTTTAGGAGATCATCTGATTTATTTTTTCCATCAAGAATGATCTGCTCAGCCTTTTGTTCTGCCTCTTTAACTTTACTTAATGCGTCGCTCAAAAGATGCACCTCCCTACTCTCATATATTAATATTATCCTAAGCTAAGAAAATATCTTTATATTTAGAAATATTCTTTACAAGATTTTTTACACTCACTTTACTTTTTAGGAGATTACATATTGGTAAAAATTCGTACCTACCGTGGTAATTATATCCACCGCCAAAAATATCGGGGCAAATTAGACCCATGTAGGACAGTCTCGCGCCGTCAGTACCACCTCTAATTGGCACTATCTTAGCTTCTATACCAGCTTCTTCTACAGATTTAAATGCAAGGTCTACAATCTCCATGCGTTTTTTTACAAGGTCTCCCATATTGTAGTAGGAGTCTGTAATTTCAGTAGTAACAAAATCTCCGTACTTAAAATTTATAAAGTCCTTTGCCTTTTCAATTAAATCCTTTTTCTTATTAAACTTTTCCAAATCATGGTCTCTAATAATATAGTCAAGGCTCGCACTTTCTACATCCCCTTTGAAATTATATAGGTGGATAAATCCCTCTTTATTTTCAGTGTGCTCTGGCTTTTCCACCTTTGGAAATAGGGAGTGAAATTCCATAGCAAGTTCTCCAGCATTTACCATAGTATTTTTTGCCCTGCCAGGGTGAACCCCCCTGCCTTTGAAAAATACCTTCGCCCTAGCTGCGTTAAAATTTTCGTACCTAATTTCACCAACAGGGCCTCCGTCAACTGTATAGGCAAAGTCTGCCCCAAATTCATCTATATTAAATTTATCAGCCCCTCTTCCAATTTCCTCATCTGGAGTAAAGGCAATCTTTATCGTTGGATAAAGGGCATTATTTTCCTTTAATAGTTCTTCCACTACAGTAATTATTACTGCAATTCCAGCCTTATCGTCTGAACCAAGGAGAGTCGTACCATCAGTTGTAATAATCTTCTCCCCAATAAATTCATTTAGTACAGGAAATTCCTCAACTTTTATTGAGTATTCCTCATTTAGTTTAATATCTCCCCCATTGTAATCTACAATTTTTGCAGCTACATTTTTTCCACTCATATCTGGAGAGGTATCCATATGGGCAACAAGTCCCACAACTGGAGCGCTACTATCAGTACCAGGAAGTGTTCCATAAACATAGCCATAATTATCTTGATAAGCGTCTATTCCAATAGACTTTAGCTCCTCTACAAGGTATGCACCAAATTCTAACTGTCCCTTTGTAGAGGGGATAGTAGAGGAATTTTCGTCTGATGTGGTTTCAAAAGTGGTATATTTTAAAAATCTGTCAACAATCTTCATTTTGTCCTCCTTAAAATACATTATGAACCATAAAAATTTAGTTGTAAAGGCGACTTGACTAAAATTTTTAATTTGTCTTTAACTATTAACTGTGCTACTATAGTAACATAATATATTGAAAGAGGGAATGACATGAAAAAAATACTAATACTCTCAATGAGTTTACTACTTCTTCTAACAGCTTGTGGCGGCGGAGGAAGTAATTCAGGTAGTACGGGAACTGGTAAAGTGGAAAGTACAGACGCAGGTCCAATATTAAGAACCTCAAATCCAGCAGAACCTGATACACTTGACCCAACTATGGCAACTTCTACATATGAATCCTGGACATTAAAACACCTTTTCGCAGGACTAATGACCTATGACGAAAATGACAGTTTAGCGCCGGGACTTGCTGAAAGTTACGAAGTAAGTGAGGACGGATTAACCTATACATTTAAACTAAGAGAAGGTTTAAAATGGTCTGATGGCTCTCCATTAACAGCAACAGATTTTGAGTGGACATGGAAGCACATACTAAATCCAGAAACTGCATCATCCTACGCATATAATTTCTACTACCTAGTTGGAGGAGAGGATTACAATAGCGTACTTAAACCAGGGGTTTACTATAAGAAGGACGACCAAGGAAATGTAACATCAGAAGTGGATAAGGAAGTAAATTATACAGATGAGGACCTTGCAGGACTAGATGTTGCAGGAAAAAGTGATGACGAAATTGCAAACCTAGTATATGATAAATGGTTAAAGGAAGCAGAGGATAGAGTTGGAGTAAAGGCAGTAGACGATTTAACACTAGAGGTAAATCTACTAACACCTACGGCGTATTTTCCATCACTAGTAGCACATAGATCCTACTTCCCAATTTGTAAGGCAGTAGCAGAAAGTAATCCAGACTGGGCAAAAAGCCCATCAACATTTGTATGTTCAGGCCCATTCTATTTAGAAAACTGGGAACACTCAGCAAAAATATCCCTAAGAAAAAATGAGAATTTCTACAATGCAGACAAGGTAAAACTTGGAGGGATAGATTTTGACATACTAGAGAACTTAAATACAGCATGGCAAAATTATGAAAATGGAGATTATGGAATACTAATCGACCCACCACAGGAAGTAGTAGCGACAAATGTTGAAAACAAAAATCCAGATTTAACCATAGGAAAGCAAATTTCAACCTACTACTACAATTTTAATGAGCAGGTAAAACCACTAAACAATAAATTTGTAAGACAGGGATTAGCCTACGCAATAAATAGAGAAGAAATAACATCAAAGATAACAAAGGGAGGACAAATTCCAGCAGAGGGATTAATTCCATATGGACTAAAGGATCCATCAGGAAAGGAATTAAGAGAACTAAATGGAAATCTATTGGAGTACAATCCAGAAAAAGCTAAGGAACTATTTATGAAGGGATTAGCAGAAGAGGGAATGAATCCAGAGGATGTAAAATTAGTACTACTATATAATACAGACGAATCCCATAAAAAAATTGCCCAAGTAGTACAGGCAATGTGGAAGGAAAATCTTGGAATAGAAATAGAGTTAGAAAACGTAGACTTTAATGTAAAGAGATCAAGGGAAGTTGCACAGGACTATATGATTTCAAGAGCAGGTTGGAACGGCGACTATACAGATGCAATGACAATGGTAGATCTATTTGTAACAGGAGGAGCCTATAACAACACAGGATTTTCAAATGAAAAGTATGACGAATTAATAAAGGGTGCAAGATTAAGTACAGACCAAGACGAAAGAATAAGTCTAATGTTAGAATCAGAGAAGGTACTTATGGACGAGATGCCAATTTGCCCAGTGTACTACTACACACAACCATACTTTATAAATCCAAAGGTAAAGGGAATATTTAAACCATTAGTAGAATACCCATCAATGATGTATGCCTATTTTGAAGAGTAGTTGCAAAATTTTTAAGACTCACAATTGTGGGTCTTATTTTTTTGAGGAATAGTTGAAACCAATGGAAAGGGAAACGTTCACCTAATTCGTTCATATATTTTGAGTTTAGATAAATTTAAATAGCAGAGTATTTAATCCAATTTGGCAAATAAAAAAAAGTGAGTCTTATTCCCACTTTTACATATTCACTATTCTATTTTTAACATTTGTATCTATTCCATACTTATAATCCATCTCTCTATTTACTTCTTCAATATACTCCTTTGTAAGGGCGGTGGAATGTTCTGATATAAAAAATCCCATCCATTTTGCCATACTTCTATCTTCGTACTCCCTTGCCGATTTAAATGGCAGGTAATTTCTATTTACCATTTATTCCCTCCATTCCACCGCAGTGTCCGCCGATTAATTTACTCCTTGCTATTGCCCTTGAGCCTTCCATGTATGAAGTGCCCTTTTGTATTGCTAAAAATCCATACTTGTCCCTTATTTTATCTATTGCCCTGTCTAAATTCTCCTCTTTTATTGCCCTTTCCCTATTTTCAAATAGTGAATATACGCTGTAATTTTCATCTACTAATTTTTCGTACCGTACTCCTATACTTCTTACTGCTCCGCCCCTGTACTTACTCCTAAATAATTTTAATACATGGTCTTGCAAAGCTCTTGTAGATTGTGATGGTACTATTGTCATCTGTGCATTTATGGAATTTTTATTCTCCCTTTGAGAAAATCCTATATATATTCCTACTACACTTGCCTTTTTGCCAATTCTCCGTATTCTAACTCCTACCTGCTCTGCCATTTCCATTAGTACAAGTTCTATTTCCTCTTGTAAAATATAATCCCTTGGTAAAATTTGAGAATTTCCAAGGCCCTTTTCCTTTGGTATATATGGAATAGTTACCTTTGATTCGTCTACTCCATTTGCATGAAACCAAAGCTGGACCCCTATTACTCCAAATTCCTTTTTTAATACATCGGGGTTGGACTCTGCAAGGTCCTTTACAGTATAGATAAATAATTTATTAAGCCTTCTCTTAGTCCTCTCTCCTATTCCCCAAAAATCCGTAAGATTTTTTATATTCCATACCTTGCTCTCTACGTCCTCATAGGACCAATTTGCCCTCATAGTAGAAGTTTTCTTCGCCTCATTATCCAGGGCAAGTTTTGCAAGAAGGGGATTTGCATTACTCATTCCAACGGTGGAATAGATCCCCGTCTTTTCTAAAATTTCCTCCTGAATTTTAGAGGAAACTATATCCAGCTTCTCCTTCCTACTAAGATTTTTATCTGGAACAAAGTAATTTAAAGACTCAGTTAAATCTATAAACCCCTCATCTATGGAATAGGGATGGATTTCAGAAATAGAGGCATAATTCTGAAGAACTTTTTGAATTTTTAAATTCTCCTCAATATAAATTGCCATTCTAGGGGGCACGATTAGAGTATTTTTCGCCCAATTTTCTATAAAATGTACATACTCACTGGTAATTTTTATATTGTTCTTCTTTGCCCAAAGGAAGTTAAACTTCCGAGACTCAATATTAAAGGGAAGATCCCCTGCTCTGCCTACATTTTTCTTCCCAAAGACCTGTTTAAAAACTGGAGAGCTGGCAAGAATAAAACCATTGGAATTATCTCCCCTACTCATAACACAAAGAGAAGTTTTAAGAGGGTGTAAATTTCTTTTAACACATTCCACACTGGCGTAAAAACTTTTCATATCCACAAAGGCGATGTCGCTTCTAGGCTCAAGGGAGTAATTAATATATCCCATTAGGAGTTCTCTGGACTATACTTCTTTAAAAAATCAGACCCGGGAATTCTAATAATATTTTGGTCAATATCAAGTAAGTTCATCTTTGCCATCTCTGAAATTTTTAAATTAAGTAGATTTAAGTCCACCCCAAGCTCGTAGGCAAGATCCCTATCCCTTTCAGAATACTTTATAAGACGTCTAATATTCTCGTCAGGAATAAGAAGATGGGCGGCAAAAATATTAGCCTCAATTTCAAATAGGTTAGTAGGATTAAAAATTCTATTTTCGTGAAAACTAACCCCATTTTTACAAAAATCCCTGTGAAGTTGGTCGTGGCCAAGTTCGTGAGCAAGGACAGTATTTTTAAGCTCTCCAACATTGGCAGGAATAAAGATATATCGATTTCTAAAAATAACCTTGTACATACCTAGAAGGCTAGTAGTATGGGAAAGGTACTTAATATTAACATTTAAAATCTTACAAAGCTCAGCGGGATCTCTGGTCTTGTATTTTTTAACAAGAGCCTGTACCCTGTGGTAAATAAATTCATTTTTCATGGCTATTTCTCTTTCCGTACTTTTTATTTTCCAGCTTAGCTTCCCAGTATGCCTCTTGAATAGCTTCAAATAAAGCGTCCTTGTCCTCTTCAGGAAGCTCACCTCCAGCAAAAAGACCAGTCATAGAACTAAGAAGCATTTCCGCATCCTTTATACCAGAGTATCCGTACTTATCCCCGGCGCCCATAACAAAGAATTCCTCCTCAGTAAGAAGGTAGTTTAAATCAACATTAAAATAATCGGCAATTTTTTGAAACATCTCCATCTTTCTGGGACGTACGCCCTTTAATTCGTAGTTACTAATAGTTTTTACACTAATTCCCAAATCCTTCGCAAGGTCACTTTGAGTAAGACCTCTTTCATCACGCAGCTTTTTTAATTTCTCTCCAAAGTTCATACAATACCTCCAAGTATTTAAAGTTCTGTTTAGTTGAGTGTTATGGTTAAATAAGAAGTTTAACTACTTATAATTATAAACGCTTGTTCTGTATTGTCAATAGAGTTTTAAAATAATATTGATTTGGTTAAGGTATAAAAAAATATACAGCGTGATATTATTGGTATTGCGGAATGGATTGGTAATAAAACTCGAAGGTAATTAAACGGGCGTCTCGAGGACGAGATGCCCCTACCGCGATTCGACGTTGGATGAATGGGTTTCATATTATCGGCGGTTTATGTGCTGGTAATTTATATAGTATATTGTATAATCGTAACCCATGGTAGGGCATCGGGCGTCCCCGCCCGACCCGAAGGAATAGTACATCGGTAACGTGGGATGAGTTTGCATTTAAAAAGATACAACGAAATATCGTTGGTACTGTGGAATGGATTGACAATAAAACAAGAACTTAATGTATTCCACAACACCTTTGTACTCTCTCAATTTTAATGGAATAAAGTATATTCACTATGCTATACTTAAATACAAAGATAAAAGTCATAATATAGTGTTGAAAATAACTAAATGAGGAAACCTATGTGGATGACATTTGGAGTTGGAGCTATTATTTTTGCCGCAATAAATATATTTTCAAAATCTAAAAATAATAATTCTAAAATATATGGATTTCTAAGCCTTTCATTAACCGCTTTAACTATATTTGCTTTTTATGCTGACGGTGCGACTAGACTTGTTAATAGGGATTGGTATGGTTTAATGGATATTATGCTAACAATGAGTAAGGCTCTATGGATATGTACATTAGCTTCTATTTTTTTAAACTCCATTCCTCTATTTAGAAAAGAATAATTTTCATTGGATATTAAAGTTGCAATAAAAAAGGACAGGTTATGCCTGTCCTACGTATTTTTTAAGTTCTTCTACTTTATCTAATTCTTCCCACGGTAGATTTAAATCCTCTCTACCAAAATGTCCATATGCTGCAACATCTCTATATATTGGTCTTATTAAATCCAAGTTCTTTATTATAGCAGCTGGTCTCATATCAAAATGTCTATTTACTATTTCCTCTATTTCATTATCACTTATTTTTCCTGTGCCAAATGTTTCTACATAAACTGATGTTGGTCTTGCGACTCCTATTGCATAGGCTAGTCCTATTTCACATCTATCTGCAAGTCCTGCGGCTACTAAATTCTTTGCAATATACCTTGCGTAGTATGTCGCTGATCTATCTACTTTTGTTGGATCTTTTCCTGAGAATGCTCCACCGCCATGTCGTGCAAATCTGCCGTAGGTATCTACTATTATCTTTCTTCCTG
>CAYFUL010000002.1:34499-37377 GCA_964346375.1 uncultured Peptoniphilaceae bacterium | reverse complement strand
TCGGCTACTGGTCCCCCTATTACAAATCGGCCTGTTGGATTTATATAGTACTCTATATCGTCGTGGCTTAATTCCTCTGGTACTATTGGAAGTATAACGTGTTTTATTATATCTCCTCGTATTTGCTCTAGGGAAACATCCTCGTCGTGTTGTGTACTTACTACTATATTTTTTATTCCTACTGCTACTCCGTCATTATATTCTACTGTTACCTGTGTTTTTCCATCTGGTCTTAAATATGGAATTGTACCGTCTTTTCGTACGTCTGCAAGTCTTTTACTTAACTTATGGGCTAAATATATTGGAAGTGGCATATATGCACTTGTTTCATTTGTTGCGTAGCCAAACATTATGCCCTGGTCACCCGCTCCTACACTATCAAATTCTTCTTCAGTAATTCTATTTACTCCAAGGGCAATATCTGGAGACTGTCCCTTTACTGCTGAAAGTACTGCAAAGGAATCTGCGTCAAAATCATATTCCTCTTTTGTATATCCAATTTTTCGTACAACATCCCTTGCAATTTCTGTAAAGTCTACGTACACATCTGTAGTAATTTCTCCAGTTATAATAATTACGCCAGTGGAAGCCATAACTTCACATGCAACCCTTGCATTTTTATCCTTCTCTAAAATCGCATCTAGTATACCATCGGATATTTGGTCACAAATCTTATCAGGATGTCCTTCTGTTACCGATTCAGAAGTAAAATACCAACTTTTCATAATACCTCCTAAAATTAAAAAAAACCTAATACGAAAGAATTAGGCAAAAAAAGACCTCATCTTTCAGATTTCTCTGAGGGATTTAGCACCAAAAAAGGTTGCCGGGTTTCACAGTGCCCTATCACTCCACCACTCTCAATAAGGTAGAACTATTATACCATGTATGTTTATATATTACAATTTTTAAGAAGAAAATTTTTAACACTCCCCTTTAAAGGTATATATAAAAATAGGATAGAATTATACAACCTTGGGTAAAATTTCTAAAAGGAGGTAGAATATGGAATACAAATTATTTATAGACGGAGAATTTATTGATTCCCATTCAAAAAATATAATCGAAGTAGAAAATCCTGCTACAAAGGAAATTATTGGAAGAGTGCCTGCAGGAGATGAAGTTGATGTAGATTTAGCTGTAAAAGCTGCCCATAGAGCTTTTAAAGCCTTTAAAAAAACTACTCTAGAGGAGAGAATTAAATACGTTGAAGGCTTTAAAAACTATCTTATAGAAAACATGGAGGAGATTGCTACTACAATTTCAAAGGAACTAGGCGCCCCGTTATTTTTTGCAAAAAGCTCCCATATTGAAAGAAATATAGATAGATGTAACGCATTTATAGAGATAGCAAAAAATTATGAGTATCGTACAAATTTTGAGGGCGGCTACGTTGTAAGGCAACCCCTTGGAGTAATTGCCTGTCTATGTCCGTGGAACTATCCCCTTGGACAAATTGTACAAAAAATAATTCCTGCAATTTTAACAGGGAATACTATAGTTTTAAAACCTTCCCAAATGACACCTCTAACTGCCTACTATGTAGTAGATGCATTTGAAAAGGCAGGACTTCCAAAGGGAGTACTAAACTTAGTAACGGGAAGAGGATCAGAAGTTGGAAATGCCTTATCAATTCATCCACTTGTAAAGAAAATTTCCTTTACCGGTTCAACTTCTGGTGGAATTGAAGTTGGAAAGCTTGGCCTTGGAGATGTAAAAAATTTAACTCTAGAGCTTGGTGGAAAATCTCCAGCAGTATTTTTAGAAGGGGCAAATTTAAAATCTGGAGTGCGCCATGTACTGGATATGCAATTTTACAATACAGGACAAACTTGCTCAGCCCTATCAAGAATAATCGTACTAAGTAGTGTAAAAGAGGAATTAGAGAAGGAAGTAGTAGAGCAGTACGGCAAGTATGTAGTAGGAGATCCACTAGAAGAGGGAGTAATCGTAGGGCCACTTGCATCGAAAAAACAGTACGACAAGGTAATAGGATATATTGAAGAGGGCAAAAAAACTGCCGACGTACTAGTTGGAGACGGAGCAGGAGATGAAAGTAAGGGGTACTATGTAAATCCAATAGTATTTACAAATGTAGATGAGAATTCAAAAATTGCCCAAGAGGAAATATTTGGACCTGTGCTTTGTATAATAGAAGCTAAGGACGTGGAAGATGCAATAGAAAAAGCAAATAACACCATCTACGGACTAAGCAGCGCAGTATACGGAGGGGACGTAGAGGAATGCGAGTACGTTGCTTCAGAAATAGATACAGGCCAGGTATTTGTAAATACATTTAAAACAGATGTATTTATACCATTTGGAGGACAAAAACAATCGGGTCTTGGCAGAGAAGGTGGAGTCCAAGGATTTGAACAATATTTAGAAATCAAGGGAATATTGAAAAGATAAAAATGATGACAAAGAAGCATAATCTAAAAAATTCACATAAATCTAGGATTCAACAATCAACACATATTGGAAAGTAATACTAGAAGAGATTAATATTTTTCTGAAAATGTACTAACAGGAGAATAAAAATACAATTAAGCGGCCTGCCACCTTTTTTAGGTTACAAGCCGCTTATAAAACACGGATTAAAAATCCAAATTTAATGATTCACTTCAATCATTGTAAATTTTTTATTTTGTGTAGTCGTAGAATCCTCTACCTGTTTTTCTTCCAAGTAGACCTGCTCTAACCATCTTTCTAAGAAGGTTATGTGGTCTATATTTTGGATCTCCATACTCTGTATAAAGCACTTCCATTATTGCTAGACATACATCTAGTCCAATTAGATCTCCTAATTCTAGTGGTCCCATTGGATGGTTTGCACCAAGTTTCATTGCTGTATCTATGTGTTCAATACTTGCAACTC
>CAYFUL010000002.1:0-34485 GCA_964346375.1 uncultured Peptoniphilaceae bacterium | reverse complement strand
TAAGATTCTATTTACTACAAATCCTGGTGCTTCTGCTACTTCTACTGGAGTCTTTCCAATTTCTTTTGAAAGGTCTAAAATAGTTTGCTTTGTTTCTTCACTTGTCAACTGTCCTGAAATTACTTCTATTAGTTTCATTACAGGAACTGGGTTAAAGAAGTGCATTCCTATTACCTTTTCTGGTCTCTTTGTTGCTGATGCTATATCTGTTATTGAAAGTGAAGATGTGTTTGATGCTAGAATAGTTTTTTCCTCGCAAGTTTCACATAGCTCTGTAAAGATTGCCTTCTTTACTTTTGGATTTTCTGTTGCAGCTTCTATTACAATATCACAATCTACTATATCTTTAATATCTGATGATGTTGAAATATTTTTTAGTGCTGCATCCATTTCCTCTTGAGTCATTCTCTCTTTTGAAACATTTTTAGCATATCCCTTTTCTATTTGCGCTTTTGCCTTTTCTAATGCTTCGGGAAGAATATCCCTTACTACTACTTCATGCTTTAATGCAAGTACTTGAGCGATTCCTGCTCCCATTGTACCTGAACCTATTACAGCAATTTTCAATTCAATACCTCCAATTAAATTATTCGCCTACAAATTCAGCTTTTCTCTTTTCTAGGAAAGCAGCCATTCCTTCTTTTTGGTCCTTAGTTGCGAAGCATAGTCCAAATGCTTGTCTTTCAATTTCCATACCTGTTTCAATATCTGTTTGAACACCGTAGTTAATTGCACTCTTACAGTATTCAACAGCTTTTTTAGCGTTTTTAATAATTGCTTGTGCAAGTTTAATTGCTTCGTCCATTAATTGCTCTGGTTCATAAACGTGGTTTACTAGACCTATTCTTAATGCCTCTTGTGCATCAATCATATCTGCTGTGTAAATTAGTTCCTTTGCCATTCCTGGTCCAATTGCTCTAATTAGTCTTTGTGTACCACCAAATCCTGGAGTAATTCCAAGTCCTGCTTCTGGTTGACCAATCTTTGCCTTTGTTGATGCTATTCTAATATCACAAGCTAGTGCGATTTCGCATCCGCCACCTAGAGCAAATCCATTAATTGCCGCGATAACTGGTTTAGAATTCTTTTCAATTTGGAAGAATATATCCATTGCTTTTTTAGCCCATTTATATCCTTCTTCAGCATTCATTGGTTGCATTTGAGAAATGTCAGCCCCTGCAACAAATGATCTTCCTGCTCCTGTTAAGATTACTACTCTTACGTCTTTATCCTCTTCTATATCTGCAAAACAAGCTGATAAATCATCTAGTACTTCTCCATCTAGAGCATTTAAGCTTTTTTCCTTATTAATTGTAACAATTGCGATTCCGTCTTCCCTTTTTTCAACTAATAACAATTTGTATTCCAATTTACATTCTCCTATTCCTTATTATCTAATTTAACTATTATACCTTTATTACTTATTATATTATTGCTTATCTTTCAACAAGTAGGGTTGTTCCCATACCGCCACCGATACATAGTGTAGCTAGTCCTTTTTTAGCGTCTCTTCTCTTCATTTCATAAAGAAGTGTAGTAAGAATTCTCGCCCCACTTGCTCCTATTGGGTGACCTATTGAAATCGCTCCACCGTTTACATTTACTTTGTTTACATCTAGTCCAAGTTCGTTATTTACTGCACAAGCTTGTGCTGCAAATGCTTCGTTTGCTTCGATTAGATCTAAATCTTCTACTTTCCAACCTGCTTTTTCAAGTGCTTTTCTACTTGCAGGAATTGGTCCAGTTCCCATAATCTTAGGGTCTACTCCAGCTGAAGCATATCCTGCTACATATGCTAGTGGCTCTACTCCAAGTTCCTTTGCCTTTTCTTCAGTCATAAGAATAAACATTGCTGCCCCGTCATTAATTCCAGATGCGTTTCCAGCAGTTACTGTACCACCATCTTTTTTAAATGCAGGCTTTAATCCAGCAAGAGATTCCATTGTAACGCCATCTTTAATAAATTCATCTTCTTCTACTACTGTAACTTTACCTTTTCTACCCTTAACTTCTACTGGCACAATTTCCTCTTTAAATGTACCTTCTCTTCTTGCTCTTTCAGCATTGTTTTGGCTTCTGCATGCTAGTTCATCTTGCATTTCTCTGGTAATTCCAAATTGTTCAGCTACGTTTTCAGCAGTAATACCCATGTGGTATTGGTTGTATGCGTCCCAAAGTCCATCAACTATCATTGAGTCAACTACTTTACCATCGCCCATTCTTCCTCCCCATCTATTGTTTGGAAGAAGATATGGTGCGTTTGACATTGATTCTGTTCCACCAACTAATATTACTTCTGCATCTCCATTTGAAATAATTTGGCTTGCAAGTGATACTGTTCTTAAACCTGAACCACAAACCATGTTTATAGAAATTGCTGGGCAACTATTTGGGATTCCTGCTCCAAGTACAACTTGTCTTGCTACGTTTTGTCCTAGTCCTGCTTGAAGAACGTTTCCAATATATGCCTCTTCTACCATTTCTGGAGTTACTTTTGCTCTTTTCATAGCTTCTTTTGCTGCTACAACTCCTAATTCCACAGCTGAAACAGATTTAAAAGCTCCGCCGAAAGACCCCACTGGGGTTCTTACTGCGCTAGCAATTACAACCTTCATTTACTACCTCCTATTTTTATTCACATTATCATCGGTCAAAAGACCTGTTACATTCCTACCTAGCGAAAGATATTTCTAACGCTAGCTTACCCTAACTTCAATTATAGGTTTCTTTAATAAGGAAGTCAATTTAGTTAGGGGAAAAAGATAATTTTTAGCAATCTTTCAATACTATAGAAACTATTTTTTTAGCTGCATCTCCTGTACCGTAGGGATTTATTGACTTTGCCATACTTTCATATAGATTTTTGTCGTTAATTAATTGTTTTAAATTACTATAGACGCCTTCATATTTATTGCCTATTAATTTTGCAGTTCCAGCAACTACCCCTTCCATTCTCTCCGTCTCCTCACGTACTACTAGGACAGGTTTTCCAAGGGCTGGAGCTTCCTCCTGTACTCCCCCTGAATCTGTAATTACAAATTTAACTCTATTCATTAAATTTGAAAAAGGAAGGTAGTCAAGGGGCTCTATCATGTGGATTTTAGGATTATCTCCAAATACTTCCCTTGCTATACTTCTAACCTTAGGGTTTAAATGTACAGGAAATACAATCTCCAAATCCTCTTCTTCCACAACATCCCTTACTGCAGAAAAAATTTCCTCCATAGGTTTTCCTAAATTTTCCCTTCTATGACAGGTAAGTAGGGCAATGTTTTTTGAGTAGTCCAGTTTATTTAGTACTTCGTCTTTAAATACATAGTCTGGGTCTACTGCATACTCTAGCGCATCTATTACTGTATTACCAGTAATAAAAATTCTACTACTATCTATTCCCTCGGCAAGTAGATTTTTTCTATTCTCCTCAGTTGGAGCGAAGTGATAATCTGCAAGGACCGAAGTTAATCTTCTATTTGCCTCCTCTGGATATGGAGAGTATAGATTATGACTTCTAAGTCCTGCCTCAACATGGCCGATTTTTATCTTTTGGTAAAATGCAGCTATTGCCCCTGCAAAAACCGTTGTAGTATCACCTTGAATAAGTAGTAGATCAGGCTTAAATTCCTCTAATACTTTTTCCAAACCCACCATGGAATTTATGGTTATCTCAGTTAGAGACTGGCCTGGTTTAAAAATATTTAAATCGTAATCTGGTACAATGTTAAATATTTCAAGAACCTGGTCTAACATCTCCCTATGTTGTCCCGTTACTAGGACCTTTGATTCTACTTTATGCTTTTCTAGTTCCTTTACAATAGGTGCCATTTTAATTGCTTCAGGCCTCGTTCCAAAAACAGTTAAAATTTTCATTCAGTACCTCCGCCTTTAAACATTCCTGCCATATATCCTACTAGGAGTATTGCCAAAATTATCAGCCCAGAAATTATTAGTGTAATATTGGAATTTAAATCTGCTACTAAATTTGCAAGTATTCCAAATATAATGCTGATTATATATAGTATTATAACCGTCTGCCTTTGAGAAAGTCCCATTGCTAGAAGTCTATGGTGAAGATGACCTCTATCTGCACTTACCATACTCCTTCCAGAAAGTTTTCTTCTAATCATTGCAAAAGCAGTATCAAATACTGGAATCCCAAGTATTATTACTGGTACAAATATCATAAGAATAGTTGCAGATTTCATTACTCCTTCAATGGAAATATATGCAAGGGAGTAGCCTAAAAATAATGCTCCCGTATCTCCCATAAATATCTTTGCTGGGTTAAAGTTATATGGTAAAAATCCAAAACAAGCTCCAGCTAATATTGCACATAGTACGCCAACTGAAACTACTCCAAATTTCATCGCTAAAAACATAGATGATATTGCTGCAATTCCAGAAACTCCTGCACAAAGTCCATCTAGTCCATCAATTAGATTTAGGGCATTGGTAATTCCCGTTACCCAAAATATTGTAGCAGGAATGGAAAAAATATTTATCCAAATTAAATTGTCCTCACTTCCAAAAGGGTTTGTAAAAAATTCAATTCTAACTCCTCCAACTACTAAAATTATTGAGGCAATTATTTGAAAAAGTAACTTTACCTTTGGACTAAGGGGATACTTATCGTCTATTAATCCCGAAACAACTATTACAACTCCTCCAAGAAGATAGGCAATAGTCTCTCTGGTAATACACTTAAAGATAAAAACTGAAACTACTACGGCTAAAAATATTGCCAGTCCACCAAGTAGAGCAACTGGTTTTTTATGAACTCGCCTCTCGTCCTTAGGTACGTCAATATACCCAACTATGGGGGCGATTTTTATCATTATTGGTGTGAGAATAAGGGGAATTAAAAATGCAAGGGCAAATGCTTTAAATAAATCCATTACTTCGTACCGAAGAGTCTATCTCCGGCATCCCCCAATCCTGGTAGAATATACCCATGGTCGTTTAAACATCTATCCATTGCAGCAACATATATATCCACGTCTGGATGAGCCTCTTCTACAGCCTTAACTCCCTCTGGTGCAGCAAGGATATTTAATGTACTAATAGTAGTTGCTCCATGTCTTTTAACCTCGTCTATTGCCTCAATAAGTGACCCACCCGTAGCTAACATTGGATCAAGTAGGATAATATTTCTATCGGCAATGTCCTTTGGTAATTTACAGTAGTATGTTACAGGCTTTAGAGTTTCCGGGTCTCTATATAGTCCAATATGACCAACCCTCGCCCCGGGAACTAGAGTAAGTACACCATCTACCATTCCAAGGCCTGCCCTTAGTATAGGTACAATTCCAACCTTTTTTCCAGAAATAGCCTTTCCCGTCATAACTTCAAGGGGAGTTTCAATTTCAACATCCTTTAAAGTAAAAGTTCTAGTAACTTCGTATGCCATAAGGGTAGAAATTTCAGTTACAAGACTTCTAAAGTCCATTGAGGACAGATTTTTATCCCTAAGTAGGGTAACTTTATGTTGTAAAAGTGGATGATCAAGTAAATGTAGTGTCATAGTTCCTCCTTAAATCTTATTAACTCGTCTTTCATGTCTACCGCCTTCAAATTCAGTAGACAAAAATACTTGGGTAATTTCCTTTGCCATCTCTACGCCAATTAACCTTGCTCCCATTGCAAGAACATTTGCATTATTGTGTAATCTTGAAAGTTTTGCACTAAGTGGTTCAGAGCAAAGGGCACATCTAATTCCATCAACTTTATTTGCAGCGATGGAAATTCCAATTCCAGAACCACAGATTACAATTCCATAGTCTGCTTCACCTCCTGCAACCGCTCTTCCAACAGCCTTTCCAAAATCGGGATAGTCTACAGACTCCTCAGAATTAGTACCTAAATCAATAACTTCGTGCTCCGTTAAAAAACCCTTAACCTCTTCCTTTAATTTATAACCAGCGTGGTCGCATCCAATTGCAATTTTCATATTCCCTCCTATAGTCCAAGAACGACTTTTCCACCAGAGGCTTTTAAAAGCCTATTCATAATCCCGGCGCCAAGTCCTCTAAATTCAAAACCTTCAACATATATAATATCTGCCCCTTCCTCGTCACATCGACGTAGGGCATCAAAAACATTACTAGCTATTTCCGATAAGTTTTCCCTACTTCCAAGGTTAATGAGAATATCAACTCCCCTATAGTCGTCAATAGTTTCAGCTGTGGCAAGAACTGCAGATTTTTTACTAGGGTCCTCTGCAATTCTTCTACTTATCTCCTTAATTACATTATTTAAATTTCCACCAAAAAGAATACACTCTGCCTTTGGAGCATAGTGTTTGTACTTTTGCCCTGGAGATTTAGGAGTTAGGTTGTCGTTTTCATCAATAATTCCCCTGTCAATCTCCACATTTGGAATTAACACCCTTAAATCCTCAAGGGTAACTCCGCCGGGACGAAGTATCATAGGAGGATCAACAGTAACATCTAAAACAGTAGACTCAATTCCAACAATGGTCTTTCCAGAATCTACAATATAGTCCACCTTACCACTTAAATCCTCTATGGCATGCTCTGCCCTAGTGGGAGAAGGTCTACCAGATGTATTTGCAGAAGGTCCTGCAACAACTACTCCACTTCTTCTAATAATCTCTCTTGCAATTTTATGGGAAGGCATTCTTACTGCAATGGTTTCTAAACCAGCACTAGCCTCCAATGGAACAATATCGCTTTTATTAAAGATAATAGTAAGTGGACCGGGCCAAAACATTTCCATACAGTCCCTTGCAACATCAGGAATTTCCTTTACAAGAATATCTACACTGGAAATATCTCCAACGTGTAGAATAAGTGGATTATCCTGTGGCCTGCCCTTGGCTTTAAATATTTTATCAATAACATCAGGTCGCAGCCCATCGCCCCCTAAACCGTATACGGTCTCCGTTGGAAAGACAACCAGTTTCCCATCCCTTAATGCCTTCGCTGCAATATCTATATTTTCTAAATCATTAGTATTTTCAATTTTTAATACAATAGTATTCATAACATCACTCTCGTTTTTTTACTACTAAAATTATAACATAGACTATTCCCATTGTATGAAAGAATGATGATTTTTATTATTAAAGAATTATTAAAAGAAAAAGACAACCCAATTGGATTGTCTTTTCATAGGCACTGTTTGCCGTAGAGTTGTGGAAACATTATTTATTATTTAAGAGATTCTAAATAGAACCCTCTAGTTGACGTTGTTTCTCTGGAAGTCTATAGATTTTCTACTATTCCGTCATTATTTAATACTCTCATCATAGTACCAGTTTAAACTCTGCCAAAGTTCATAAGGAACTATTCGTAGCAAACCAGAATATGGATCATCGCCTTAGTAGTTCCATTATTTATATATCTATGATCCTTTGCAGAATCAAATGTAATAAAATCTCCTTCTTTTAAAGTGTAACTATTGTTTTCAACTAGGATTTCAATTTCACCTGAAATTACAAAAAGTATTCATACCTGCTATTTAAATGTCCCATTGATTTATAGTCACAGCCTGGTAAAAATTCACCATAGAATAACTCAATTCCCGTTTGAGGAGAAAATGCAAGGATGTTGTAGATATAAATATCTTCGTTTTCTGTAATTAATGGCTCAATATTTCCTACATTGTTTACACTGTATGAATTATTCCTATCGTTCATAAGAGTATCAAAACGTATTTTTAAACCATTTGAAATTTTCCACAATGTGGAAAGTGTAGGAATCGACTCCCCCTTTCAATTTGGCTAAGCATAGTTTTACTTACCCCAGTTAAATTAGAAGCCTCGCTAAGGGAAAGTCCCATCCTATTTCTAATGTCTCTTAAATTTTTTGCTATTACTGGAAATTTTTCCATTTAACCAATTCCTTTTTATAATTTTAATTTAATACTAAACAGATAAAATAGGAATTGCAAGGCAAGCTAATCGAAAACGTTATCTTTAATTGTTTCCTTATTAAAAATATCTTCCTTAATATTGAAATACCATTCCCTATAACGTATCTTCATCATAGATTGTTCCGTTATATTTGTCAGCCATTTGTAAAGTGATTTTATGAAAATCTATTCATTTGCATTGAAATAAATTTTATCTACAAGAAAATCGACCCGTTAAAGGTCGATTTCATCAGTGTTTTTACCACATTCTTTCACTTTTTCCAGTCATAATATCTATACGATATAGTCCTGATTCTGAACCGTCTAATTTTGTTCCGTACAATATAACGTATCCGTCTGAAACATTAAAGTAGTCGTCTCTTTCAATTTTACTACTTCCTAGTTCCCTTGCCTTGTATCCATAGGCAATATTACTACTTCCAAAATCTGAAAATGTCCTTCCAATATCCCTTGATACTTTTAAATTTCCTACAAATGGTGTTTTAGAAATTTGAATTCTAACAATGTGATTCATATTTCTGTACTCAATTGAGGTATCTAAATTTTCCACCTTATCCTTTGGAATAATAACTGGATAATTTGGAACATTACTTCTTGCTGGATCTCTTGAGTTTATTACAAGTCCTCTCTCGTGGTCAAAATGATAGGAGTAGAATCCAAACTCGTTTATTGCAAATCTCCAAGTTAATGGAAAATAGGTTATATCTCTAAATAGTAGTAGTGGATATTCCTCCCTATTGTTGTCGATATACTTATTATTTACCATAATTTTAAAACTTGGTGTTATTGCATAGTAGGAATCCTTATTTCTACTTTCAATTCTATCTTCCACATAGTTAATATGACCTTCTGTCCTAAAAATGGTAAGCTGTCTTTTGTAATTATCCCAAAGAGTTTCTAACTCTAGCAGTCTTGCATCGTAGTATGTCATTGGTAAGTAGGTAATGTCGTTATAGGTTATCAGCGGGTATCTTCTATAGGCATTGTCCATCTTAACTCCATTAAGTGTAACGTTAAATTTTGGAACTTTTACATTTACCATTCTTCCATAGGACTTAGTTGGTATAAAAAATACCACTAATAGCAGCATTGTAAAGATTATATTTCTTAATTTTTTCATAAAAACCTCCTTCTCTACTCGCTACTAATTTTATACCCAGGGAGCTTTTTAAAATTCCTTATTAGAGAAGTTGATATATTTGTAACGTTTTTGAAATATTTGTATGAAATACTTAAATTCACGGGAGTAATTAATATGTTAAGATTATTGTAGTAAGAAAACTATGGTGTGTTCGTATAAATAAGTGGTGATAAAATGAAAAGCATACTGGAATCCTTAATACTCACAATTTTTATTATGATACTTCTCCTCGGAGTAGGCAGTAGAATTTTTAATCCAAGGGGAAATTACAAGGAGACTTCTACCCTCGAAAGAATTGACGACCTTGACGAACTAACTCCATCTACAAAGAGAAAGGCTGAAAAATTTTTAGCTAGGTGTGAGGAAGAAGGTCTACAAGTAATTATAAACGAAACCTATCGCTCTCAAGAAAGACAGGACTATTTATATGAACAGGGGCGAAGTCGCCCAGGAGATATTGTAACCTGGACTAAAAATTCAAACCATACTAAGAGAACTGCCTTTGACATTAGAAAAAAGGGGCTGGATCCCTATGGTGACGAAGAATTTTTTAGAAGATGTGCAGAAATTGGCAAAGAAGTAGGGCTTACTCCCGGATACTACTTTAAAAAGTACCAAGATAAGCCCCATTTTGAAAATAGATGGTAGTTATTTTTTACTAATACTAATAATTTTTAGTACAATTACCTGAACAAGTGGTACTACTAATAAAAATAACTCTACATTGTGGTAGGTAAATACTTCTATTTACCTAGCTTTAACTATAAAATCAAAGGCAATTCCTAAAGTTGCCCCTACTAGTAAAAATACATACTTTGCAAATGAACTCTCTACTCCAATAATTCTAGTATAGGTATTTAAATACCCAAGACCAATTATATATGCAAAGATAATTACGCCAGTTCTAAAATTTACACTCAACTCCAGAGGAAATAACATTCCTCCAAGAAGTGCAAAAAATAATAGGAGTAGAATTCCTATTCCCATATCTGAATATTTTAATCTCTCTAATTTTATATATTCCTCCTGTGGAATTTATACCCACTTGTAAAATAATACATCAAAAATATAAATGGACTAGCATTACTAGTCCATTTTTTACTGTTCTCTTCCTATTTGCATTAAGTTGTGTTTTAAATCCTGCTCTAGGGATTGTAATTCCAATGTCGCCTGTTCTCTTTTCTTTGCCCCATCTTGTTGAATTTGTTTTACCTCTCTTAGAGCAGAGATTAATTGGTCGTTTGTGTGTTTAATAGTTTCTAAATCCACTACTGCTCGCTCAGATGCTTTGGCAGTTTCAACAGTTGCCATTTTTATTGAATCTGCATTTTTTCTTAGTAGGTCATTTGTCAACTGAGTTACTTCATGTTGTGCCTTTGCCGCTTCTAGTGAATGGGCTGCCCCTAGTGAAATTACCATTTGCGATTTCCAAAGTGGGATGGTATTTACAATTGTGGTCTGAATTTTTTCAACCATTACAGTATTTGACGCCTGTACCATTCGAATTTGTGGCGCCATTTGTAGAGAAATCATCCTTGTTAAATCTAGGTCGTATAGTTTTTTATCACATCTATTAATTGCAGCCTGGTAGTCATTTGCCTTTTGTGCATCTGCTGGTAAATTTGAAGCCTCTGCCTGGCTCATAAGAGCCGGTAATTCTTCGTTTCTCGCCTTCTCTAACTTCTTCCTACCTGCAAGAATATACATGGACAGTTCCTTGTAGTAGGACTCGTTTAAATTATACATATGGTCAAGAGTTGCAATGTCCTTCATAAGTTGCACTTGATGAGTTTCTAAATTTGTGGTTATCTTATCTACATTGGTCTCAACTTTATCGTACCTTGCCTTTAGAGAATTTACCTTATTTGATGTCTTTTTAAAAAACTTTGTAATGGCATTTTCGTCCTCTTCAATATCAAAGTTCTTTAATTCAGTTACAACATTACTTAGTAAATCTCCTACCTCTCCTAAATCCTTAGTGCGTACACTTTCTAAAGTCTTTTCAGAAAAGGAAGCAATATTTTTTTGAGCTCCTGCCCCATATTGAAGTACTAGATTTGAATTTTTTAAGTCAATTTTTGACGCAAATTCCTCAACTTGTTTTAGTTCATCTTCACTTAATTCTGGAGCTTTTACTTCTTCAGCAGCATGCTTTATTTCAAGCTCTGGCTTTGGTACTTCTATACTTTCTTCTCCAAGGGTTAATTTGATCTCTCTATCCATTTTAATCACCTATTTTAAAATCATCTTCTAGTAAACCATCTTGCTTCATCATAGTCTTTAATACTGAAATATCTGTACTAATATCCATTGCAGAATCTGCAAATAAATTGTCTAAAAACTTTTCAAATGCAGAATTTATAGTATCCATACTCTTTTCAATTTCATTCATAGCATGGGTAGTATTTTCTCCCGGCGTAGAGATTTTTGAAAAACCTATGTAACTTTCAAGTAGTTTAATTACCGTAGGCACATAGTAATCCACAAATTTTCTAGCAGATTTTGCAGCAGTTGGATCCTTTTTCAAATGATAGTAAATACTTCCCATAGTGGAAATTAATCTATTTACTTTAGTATTTAAGGGACCAGTAATATTTGTATTTAACATATTAAGCTCGTTAATATACTCCTTTAAAACAGCTTCTGCACCTTGTTCTGCTTCAATATCATCAGTATCTTTAGTATCAATATCCTCTAAATCCTCTACAACTTCTTCGTATACGGCATTTCTAATAGTTTCGCCGTATTCATCCTTAATATACCTGTCGTAAGTTTTATCATCTAGTACAAAAATTTTTTTATTCCTAACAAGTCTGCCCTGTTTAAAGTAGTCCTTAGTAATATACTCGTCCAACTCCTTTCTTACTAGTTCAGGTTCAGCCCCTACTGCATCTGCAAGAGCCTTAACAGATTGTACAGGTGAGTATCCCAGCTCTTTTTTATATCTGTCAAATCTAAAAGCCTTTTTCCGAAGTTCCTTAGATTTTTTACGCATATTCCCACCAGCAGAAAAACAAATCCCCATAATAATTGCAAAAATTAATTCAAATTCAATAATAAGTGCCAGTAAAAAGAAAAATCCAAGTGCCATTAGTCCAATGCCAAGAATATTATTTCTATTTGCAACTGGAAAGATTGGATTTTTTTGCACCACTACATTTTCCCTTTTTACCACAGGTAGGGGAGATTTTTTATCTAAGTAACCTTTAAAATTATGAACACCACTTCTAACAAGGCTTATGGCAGTTTCAACAGTTTCCTCTATAAGAGAGCTGACATCATCAAAATTTTCATCATTAATTGCTTTTTCAACTTTCTTTTTTAGATTATTATTTTTTTCACTCATATTAGCATTGTACCACAAACTAATCTATTTAATTGATATTCAATTGAAGTTAAGAAAAAATTAATTTTTGTAAAGTTTCGGAAAATTTTTGTACCTTGTTCAATAAAAAAATCGGCATATTTATTATGCCCACCAGAGTAAAGACAGTGTAGGTATATTTTCATATGTAAGTAGTCAAAGATAGTACATTTTGAATGGATTGGTAATAAAATACGGACATTGTTTTACGGGCGTCTCGAGGACGAGACGTCCCTACCGGTGGTTGTGAAATTTGTAAAGTAAATTATTTTTCGTAAATCTTGGTAGGGCGTCGGGCGTCCCCGCCCGACCCGCGGGGATAGTATATCGGTACCGTGGAATGGATTGGTTCTAAAAAACGGACGCTATTTAACGGGCACCTCGAGGATGAGACGCCCCTACCGGTGGTTTTGAAATAATATTGATTTGTTCAATGTACGGCTGATTTTGAATATGGTGTAATTCAATGCAGCTGTGGTTGTGAAATTTATAAAATAAAAATCGGCATATTTTCTATGCCGACTATTTTTATCCAAGTACTGCTCTTGAAATTACTACCTTGTGTATTTCTGAAGTACCTTCGTATATTTCTGTTACCTTTGCATCTCTTGCCATTCTCTCTAGTGGATACTCTCTCATATATCCGTATCCGCCGTGAATTTGTAGTGCTAGGTTTGTTACGTATCTTGCGCAATTTGAAGCGTTGTACTTTGCCATTGCTGCTTCTTTTGTATATTTTTGTCCAGAATCCTTTAGGAAAGCTGCTCTATATGTTAACCATTTTGCCGCTTCTACTTGTGTTGCCATATCTGCAATATACCATTGTAGTCCTTGGTTTACTGCTATTGGCTTTCCAAATTGTACTCTCTCATTCATATAGTTCACTGCTAAATCTAGTGCACCTTCTGCAATTCCAATTGCCTGTGCTGCAACTCCAACTCTTGCTCCATCAAGGGCGTTCATTGCCATCATAAATCCTCTGCCTTCTTTCCCAACTAAGTTTTCCTTTGGAATTCTGCAGTTTTCTAAAATTAGCTCAGATGTATCTGATGCACGAATACCCATTTTATGTTCTACTTTTCCAGCTTTAAATCCTGGAGTTCCCTTTTCTACTATAAATGCACTTAATCCCCTTACTCCCTTACTTCTATCTGTAGAAGCGAAAATTATTGCTACATCTGCTCTATTACCTCCTGTAATAAAACACTTCGTTCCATTAAGTACGTATTCATCTCCGTCAAGTTCTGCTGTTGTAGCAACTGCTGCTGCGTCTGAACCTGCGTTTGGTTCTGTTAATGCAAAGGCTCCCTTTTTACCTCCGGAGGTTAATTGCGGAAGATACTTTTGCTTTTGCTCTTCTGTTCCAAAGTTATATATTACATCCCCACATATTCCGTGGATTGAAACTATTGCTGCTGTTGAAGCACATTTCTTAGCTAGTTCTGAAACTACTACTACTTTTGTAACTGCTCCGCCGCCACTTCCGCCATACTCTCTTGGAATTCCAATACCTGTCATACCAGCCTTTACTGCTTTTTGAAAGGACTCTTCAGGGTAAAGTTCCTTCTCATCTATTTCAGCTGCTATCGGCTCTAATTCCTTCTCAGCAAATTCTCTTGCCATTTGCTGGATAAGTTTTTCTTCTCTTGATAAATCTAAATCCATAGCTCCTCCTTCATTTTTTATTGATCCATTCCCTATATGTTACATAACTAAAACCAGGGATAAAAGAGAATGAACCTTTACTATATTATATTGTGTACTAGTTTACCTTGTTAAATTTTTTCACTTGTTTCACATCATTATCGCATTTATAAAAATTTTTTATTGAGGATTATGTATTTTTATAAATTCGCCTCAGATTTAAATAACTCTCTATCCTTATCTAAATTTACTAAATTTACAAGTAGGTAGAGTTGAACTAAGTCCTCCATATTTCGTGGATCTAGTCCAATGGTGTCATTTATCTTTTTAAGTCTATATTGGAAGGTATTTTTGTGGATATAGAGTTCTTCTGATGCCCCTTTTATTGAACCGTTATTTCGCATATAACATTCAACTGTGTCCTTTATGGGCAAAAATTCCTCTATGGTAATGTCCTTTGTAAATCCAGAGATATACTTTACTATAGAATCATGGTCTAAATTTAGCTTTAGTATTTCTGGTCCAAGTTCCTTGTATTCCACTAGACATTTTGAGGATTTAAGTCCTACGTCTAAAGCGTCTCGCGCTTCTTTATAGGACTCTTTTAAGTCTAAAATGGAATCGTACTTTGTACCAATTCCATAGTAGAGATTACAAGTGTACTTCACTCTTGTAGAAAGGGTCATTTGAATTAGTAGGTCCTTAATACTATTTAGATCTTGAAAACAGAGGATAATAATATCACTTCCACTAAGGGTAACTATAGTTCCCTCAATATCCTTAAACCAATCTCTAATATCTGTAATAATCTTTTCGGAAGTTTCAGGTGTAATAACTCCCTCTTTTACAATTCTCCCCACCATTAAAAAACATGGTTTGTTATGGGGAATAGAGTGCATCTGTAGCCTTTCGGTAATATTTTTAGGAAGTTTCTCCTTAAAAATAATCTCTTCGATTAAAAGCCTTTGGCTTTCTGCGAGAAATCTCTTTTGAGTTTCTCGATATCTATTTTCAACTAGAAACTCCGTAAACATTTTAATGGACTCTTCCATCTTCTTAAAGTTTTCATAATCTCCAAGAATGCCCAAAATGCCCACAAGATTTTTGTTAAAGTATATTGGAAGATATAGGCCTTTATTTTTATCTCTAAGTACAACTTTGCTATTTGAATTGGTAATATCAATGGCAACTTGATAAATATCCTTAGATTCTACAGTACTTGCTAAAACCTCTCCCCTTGGATTATAAAATACAGTTTCAAATCCAATCATACTATGTATATCCTTTACAATATCTCTTACGATACTTTTATTTAACACTACATTTTCATTCACTTTCATCGTCTGTCCTATATAACAAAAACTTCCCCGATAAACTCGTACATTTATATTATACAGAACATTGTTAAAAAATGATACCAATAATAAAATTATCCTAGGAGTGATAATATGAATAGGAAAAATATTCTTATCTCATCAAATATATTCCCAAGTGCAGGATCATCCCTAGAGATTGGAGAGTACTTAGCAAAGGGAATAAGCAATACTACAAATAAATATGGAATTTTCAATATCCCAATGTGCGATGGAACCATCGGTACGGCAGATATACTAAAGTACAATACAAAGGGCAGGACAATAAAAAAAATACTGGATAATTCACATGGAATAGTTGGTACATATTCCCTAATTAGAAGGGACGTAGCCGTAATTGAAGCCAGTAATACTATTTTAAAAGATACTCCAATAATTTCTAGAAGTTCATATTTTTTAGGAGTGTTAATAAATTCTGCCATTGAAGACGGAGCAAAAACTGTAATAATATCCCTAGATAATTTTTATACCCTTGATATGGGAGTAGGAATGGCACAGGCATTAGGTTTTTCATTTAAAGATGAGTTTGGAAAAGAAGTGGGACTTGGAATTGGAGAAGTAGGTAGAATTTCCAATATGGGTTTTGACAACGTAAACATAAGACTCTTTCACACCAAGTTTATGTTTTTTTCAAGGGAGAGGGAAAAATTAACAGGCTTCTCTGGATTTACATATATAAACAGAGAATCCCTTAACCTAAGTACAAAGGACGTAACAGAAATTGACAGGATGTTAAAAAAATCCTCAAGGGTAGTGGAAAATTCCATTGGGGAGAGTTTTGAAAATAGTCCATACTCTGGAGCGTCAGGGGGAGTTGGATTTATGTTAATGGCACTACTAAACGCCTCCCATAGATGTGGAATAAATGAGTCAATAAATTTAATAGGACTTGAAGAATATATCTCCCACGCAGATTTAGTAGTAACGGGAGATGAAAATATGGAACTGGAAAATCTAGTATCATTAAATATTCTATCCATTGCCAGTAAATACAATATACCAGTAGTTGCACTATCAGAAAATCATTCAAAAAAGTACAGGAATCTAAATATGTTACCTATAACAAATAAAAATATCCCTCTTGAAAGGGACAATGTAGGTAGAATATTTTCTACAGCCGGGAAAAATTTAGCTACATATTTAAGTACGATGAAAAATTTTCAGTAAAAGGAAGTCGAAAAATAGAGTTCGTATTTTATTATCTATCTATTCCAGAGTACAGATACACCATTCCCGCGGGTCGGTCGAGGGATCGACACAACCCACCACGAGTTTCCAATTATCTGAATATTTAAACCATATCATCAAATATTTCGGAAGATAAAAATTTTGTAATTGTAATAACATTCTCATCTCACATTGTTTCCGAGGTAAAGGCGTTAAGAAAATTCCATGTCTGAGCCCGTAGGGCGAGTTTGGAATTTTTAGCCTTTGCCGAGGAAACTTTCATTTAGTGAGCGAGTGGGGTTACAGGGGGATTTTAAGGGTGACCAGGGGAGAAGTAACGCAGTTTCTCCCCTGGTCACCCTTAAATATATTAAATAAACTAATTAAATTGTATCTGTATTTTTCAAAACTGTTCATTCAAAAACATCTTCAACAGGTGTGGAGCAGAGATGCTCCACAAACTTTATTTGCTCCAATCGTAGAATCCCTTACCAGCTTCTTACCTACCCAACCTGCTGTTACATATTGAGTTAGTAGTGCACATGGTTTGTATTTTGGATCTCCAAAGCCATTGTACATTATTTCAAGTATTGAATGAACTGTATCAAGTCCAATAAAATCTGCTAACATAAGTGGTCCCATTGGATGGTTCATTCCACGTTTCATAACTTCATCAATACCTTCAATTGTCGCAACGCCTTCATTTACACAGTGGATAGCTTCGTTAATCATTACTTGTAGTACTCTATTGGATACAAATCCTGGGAAGTCTCTTACTTCAACTGGGAACTTGCCAATTTCTTCAGTTAAGTTGTGAATTGCTTGGTATGTTTCGTCTGAAGTTTGAATTCCCCTAATAATTTCTACAAGTGTCATTACAGGAACTGGATTCATAAAGTGCATCCCAATTACCTTTTCTGGTCTATTAGTTGCAGCTGCAATAGTTGTTATAGGAAGAGAAGATGTATTAGTTGCTAGTATACACTCTGGCTTTGCCTTTTCGTCTAGCTCTTTAAAAATCTTAGTCTTAATATCAAGATTTTCAACTGCCGCTTCAATTACTAAATCGCAATCTGCAACTACATCTAGAGTTAGTGCAGGCTCAAGATTTTCTAACGCCTTCCTTTTATCATCTTCACTTATCTTTTCCTTTTTTACGTCCTTTTCAAGAATAGAGTCAATAAATTCAAGTCTCTTAGTAATAAATTCCTCTTTAATATCGTATAGATATACCTTCTTGCCTGCTTGAGCCATAACTTGTGCTATTCCCCCGCCCATTTGACCAGCGCCAATTACTAGTATTTTTTACATTATTTACCCTCCACTTTTAATAGTAGTGCATCTCCTTGTGCAGCCCCACTACAGATTGCTGCAATCGCCAATCCTCCGCCTCTATTTCTTAGAGCCTCAATAGCGTGCATAGTAATTCTTGCACCTGTGGCTCCAATTGGATGACCATAAGCAACTGCTCCACCATGAATATTTACCTTTTCTAAATCATACCCTGCGATTTTTTGACTTACTAGTACTACAGCTGCAAAAGCTTCGTTTACCTCAAATAGATCTATATCATCAATAGAAAGATTATTTTTCTCAAGGATCTTATTAATGGAAAGACCAGGTACAGTTGCAATATACTTTGGCTCTTGAGAAACCTGTCTATGGTCAACAATAGTAGCTAGAATTTCCATACCAAGCTCTTCAGCTTTCTTTCTTTCCATAAGTAGAATTGCAGCAGCTCCGTCATTTACTCCAGGAGCATTACCAGCAGTTACACTTCCGTCGTGGCCAAATACTGGTTGAAGTTTTTCAAGGCCTTCCATTGTAGTACCCCTTCTAGGAGCCTCGTCAGTATCTACAACACCCATCTTAGTTTCTACAGCAAATACTTCATTTTCAAATACGCCAGAGTCAATTGCATTAATTGCTCTATCCTGGCTAATCTTTGACCATTCATCTTGCTCTTTTCTACTTACACTATATTCATTTGCAACGTCAGAACCATGTAGAGCCATATGTCTATCGTAGAATGAACACCATAATCCGTCGTGAATCATTAAATCTGTAAGTTTAACATCGCCCATTCTTGCGCCCCAACGGGTGTTTTTAGTAAAATATGGAGCGTTGGAGATAGATTCCCATTCCACCGGCGATAACTATATCTGCAAGACCAGATTTAATTCTAAGCCATGCACCTTAAACTGCATTAATACCTGAACAACAAACCTTATTTACAGTAATAGATGGAACTTCGTATGGAAGCCCAGCTTTTATAGTTGCTTGACGAGAAGGAATTTGTCCTGTTCCACCTTGAAGTACCATTCCCATATAAACATAGTCTATTGAACTTGGATCAACTCCAGTAGAATTTACTAACTCTTTAATAGCAAGTGCACCTAAATCAGTTGCAGAAAACTCCTTTAGTGCTCCGCCTAGTTTTCCAAAGGGGGTTCTCTTGTACCCAACGATTACAACTTCTCTTTCCATATTAAACCTCCAATTGTATCGTTTGAAAAATTTTCTTCTGTTGCTAAAATGTTTATTTTGACTAAGTTTAAAATTAACTCACTTATAAAAATTTCTACCCAGGATAACAAATTTGTATTCAATACTCTGTAGGTATATAATAAACTATTTATTTAACATTCTTTTGCCACATAAAAAAGAGCTGAGTTTCCTCAGCCCCTAGATTTTTTTTATTCAATTCTTACTTAACTTCTACAACTGCTCCAACTTCTTCAAGTTTAGCTTTGATTTCTTCTGCTTCGTCTTTAGAAACTCCTTCTTTAATTGCCTTTGGAGCTTCATCTACGATAGCTTTTGCTTCTTTAAGTCCAAGTCCTGTAAGATCCTTTACAGCCTTAACTACTTTAATTTTTTCTTGTCCTGCTGAAGTAAGAACAACGTCGAATTCAGTTTTTTCTTCTGCTGCTGCTGGAGCTGCGCCACCTGCTGCTGGAGCTGCTGCTACTGCCATAGGAGCTGCTGCTGATACTCCAAATTCTTCTTCAAGAGCCTTTACTACTTCTGAAAGTTCTAATACTGTAAGTCCTTTAATTTCTTCAATAAGTGCATTTACTTTATCTGACATTTTTTATTCCTCCTAAATTAAGCTGCTTCGCTTTCTTTTTTCTCTGCAATCGCCTTTAATACAACTGCTAATCCTCTAATATTTCCGTTTAATACATTAACAAGTCCTTGAATTGGAGCATTTAAGCCACCAAGAACTTGAGCAATAAGTACTTCTTTTGCTGGAAGTTTTGCTAAATCGTCTACTTCGCTTGCGCTAATTACCTTGCCGTCTACTAGACCTGCTTTAATTTCTACTTGTTGATGTGTCTTTGTAAATTCTGTAGTTATTTTAGCTGCTGCTGCAATATCCTCGTTTGAAAATGCAATAGCTGATGGCCCTTTTAAAAATTCAGCCATATCCTCAAAACCACATTCGTCAAAAGCACGTCTCATCATAGTGTTCTTATAAACCTTGTAGTCTACGCCTGCTTCTCTATACTTTGCTCTTAGCTCAGTTGCTTCAGCAACGTCTAGACCTCTATAGTTTACAAGTACAATACTTTGAGCCGCCTTGATTTTTTCTACAATTTCATCAACAAGGGCCTGTTTAGATTGAAGTTTTTCTTCTTTCAACTTTACACCCCTTCTGTCTATAAATAAAAAAAATCTCACAGCCGCTGTGAGATAGAAATACAAATAAAAATATAAGTGTTTCTTCCTCGGTAGGATTTTTAAAGTTACCTCCCTACTGTCTGCGGCATTAACATAAAACATAATAACCTATACTTTAAATAATGTCAAGGAAAAAATTTAAATATTTTTGTTGATTTTACTCCTAGTTTACCTTCACCATACAAAGATTTTCTATTTATACTATATTCTACTACCATTGGAGGTATTTATGAAAAAGAAAATTTTATCTATGGCATTAACTGCCACAATGTTATTTAGTGTTGCAAGTCCTGTACTTGCCTTTAGTGAGTCGACGAAAAAAATTAATACTACTAGCGATAAGGGTATTGTAAGTTATTTAGGAAGTTATTCCACAGGTCATACTGATGCAGATGGTGGAGTAGCAGAAATTGTAACCTACGATAGATATGAAAAAACTTTCTATCTCGTAAGTGGTAAAACTCAATCCATCGACAAGGTGAAAATCAATAGTGATGGTAGTACGAAAAAACTTTCAAACTTTGACATTAAAGAGGTTTTAAAAGGCACAGACATAGTTCCGGGAGATCTTACTTCTGTTTCCTACAATGCAAATAGAAAATTACTTGCCCTTGCAGTTCAACACTCCGAATACGATGAAAATGGGTACATCGTTCTTCTTGATAGAGATGGAAATTTTGTCCACTCCTTTGATGCAGGAGTTCAACCTGATATGGTTACTTTCTCTGAAAGTGGAGACTATATTATCACTGCAAATGAAGGAGAACCTAGAGAGGGCTATGGGGAAGGCTTAGTTGACCCTGATGGAAGTGTAACTGTTGTAAAACTTGGAGATAGTATTAAAAAATCAACTGTAAAAACTATTGGATTTGAAAGTATTACAAGAGAAGATGCACTTGCAAATGGCGCACTTCTTAGAAAAGATGCAAATCCAAAGGAGGATTTTGAACCAGAGTATGTCGCAATTACTGATGATGAAAGATTCGCCTACGTTTCTCTACAGGAGAACAATGCCATTGGAAAACTTAACCTTGAAAATTTAACTTGGGAATTTGTAAAGGGACTTGGTTTTAAAGACCATAGCATAGTGGGAAATGAAATTGATATAAAGAGAAATGAAACTCCAATTATTGACATTAGAACAAAAGAGGGAGTATTTGGAGTATATATGCCTGATGGAATTTCCGTTGTAAATATTAATGGAAAGGACTACATTCTTACTCCCAATGAAGGAGATGCAAGAGAATGGGGCAAGGGAGAATTTGAGTATGTAAATATTGACTCCGACCATATTGGAAAAAAAGACGGAAAGAAAACTGAATTTTTAGTTAAAGAAAAAACTGAAGGCCTTGGAAATGGAGAATACTACCTACTTGGAGGAAGAAGTTTTTCAATCATAGAGGGAAGTAATTTAGAACAAGTTTACGATTCTGGAGCAGAGTTTGAACAAAATACTGCAAGATTACTTCCAAATTACTTTAATGCAACTCACGCAGAAGACGAAGGGGACCCAGATGAACTTGACAGAAGAAGTAATAAAAAGGGACCGGAGCCAGAAAGCGTAGAGACAATAAAAGTTGGAAATAAAGTTTACGCAATTATTGGACTTGAAAGAGTGGGCGGAATAATGGTTTATGATATTACAAGCCCAGGTAATGCAAAATACGCCGACTATATTGACATTAGAAGATTTGATAATACAGGTAAGCTTTCCTTTGAGGAAAAGGGAGATTTAGGACCTGAGGGAATTTGTACCATCGAGGCAGAGGATTCTCCAACAAAAAAACCACTTATACTAGTTGCCAATGAAGTTTCAGGAACGGTTTCTATATTTGAGTTTTCTAAGTACGTTCCAGTAGTAGATAAAACAGAAAATTACTATCCACCAGTAATAATTGGCGGAGGGTTTAATATGGTAACAAAGCCAGCGGAAATTAAACCAGCAGTAAAACCAGTAGAGCAACCTGTAAAGAAGGAGTACTCACTAGAAGAAGGACTTCAAAAATCCACTAAGACAACTTTTACCATCGACAATAGTGATGTAAAAGTAGTAGTAGATGGAACAGAAAGTACTATAAAGATGGACGTTACACCTATTATTGAAAATAGTAGAACACTGCTACCAATTAGATACGCTGCATATTCAATCGGCGCAGAAGTGGAGTACAATAAAGATTCAAGAACGGCAACATTTAAATCAAAGGGCATCCAATTAAAAATTCAAATCGATGGAAATGAAGCAGTAGTTTCAGACGGAAGAGTTATTACACTTGATACAAAACCTGTAAATATAAATGGCAGAATACTAGTACCAATTTCTAATATAGCAAATATATTTGGACTTACAAATGGAAATACTAAGGACGATGTAGTTCAAAATATTGAGTGGGACGAAAGTACTAGAACTGTAACAGTAGTTAAATAACTTTAAAGGTGATGTTGTAGAATAGAATTTTCTATTCTCTCCATCACCTTTTTTATTTATATTATCTTAAAAATTTTCAAAACAAAAACTACCTTCTCCGAATGGCTTGACTATATATATAATGTACCTGAAAATATATTTTAGGAGGTACATGAAAAAGTTTAAGAGAAATATCATTTTTGCCTTGAGCGCTACAATGCTTATATTATCCGTTAGCCCTAGTATTTTAAATGCAAAGACATCTGAAGGAGTTAATGAAAACGAAACTTCATTACATAGCACCTTAGTAGATGATAGTAAAGAAAAAGAGAGTAAAGTTTTGGAAGATTCATCCTCAACTGAATTGGTGGAAAGCAGTACTCTTGATGGTACGGAAATAGAAATATCACCTGAGTTTAAAATTCCAGTACAAAGATCAGCACCACAGTCTGTAATTAATTTAATTAATAGTTATATTGGGCGAGGAATTACGCTAGGTACTTCTGATTATCAATGTGTCGCTGTTGCTAATCAATATATGCTTGACCTATTTGGTTTTACCACTGCTGGTAATGGTGTCTATCATGCATACCAGATATATGACTGGGCAAATAGCAATTATTTTATAAAAATACTAAATGAATGGGGCAACCCTAATAGTTATCCCCTTCCTGGAGACATAGTCGTTTTTAATCCCACTCCAACTAACATTCACGGACATGTAGGTATTTGTCAAAGTGCAGATGGCTTAACAATAAAATTAATCCAACAGGATGGATTTAGACCTTGGGTACCAACTCATGTTATGAATTGGAGTTATAACACCGTTAAAGGCTGGCTACGCCCAAGATATGAAAAATCAAATTACCCACCAGTACAAGATGTATATACCTCAAGTGATATTGAGCAGAGGGAAAGCATACCTTTTACTAAAGAGAGAAGATTTGACGTAAATATGCCTTTAAACGCACCTGATAAAATTACACAAAATGGTCAAAATGGAGAGAAAATTCATACCATCAGAATCCATTATAAAAATAATGTTGAAACCCATAGAGAAACTATTTCTACAAGAATTAGTATAAATCCAGTTCCCAAAATAACTACCTATGGTCCAACAGGTTACCAAGAATACGTTACAAAAAATACTCCAATTCCATTTAATACTAGGAGAGTTCTAATTCCAGATATGGAACTCAACAAGGAAGTAACCCATCAAGAAGGAGTTAATGGAAATATTGCCAAAAAATATTTGAAGACCACCTATACCAATGCAGAATATGGTCCAGCGGGACAACCTGTAGTTGAAAGTTATGTAAGCGAAACTAGAGTTGAACCCGTTGAAAAAATAATACACTATGGTCCAAAGGTAAAGATTACTGAAAAAACTATGACAGATCAAGTCCAATCTGATTTTAATACAATCCGAAGATTAAATAAGGATTTAGATTTTAATACAGAAAGAGTTTCTCAAGAAGGGGAAAAGGGAGTTGACAGAGTATATAAAACTGTCAAGTACTATGAAAATATAGAAGGCTATACTGGTCCTGATGTAGAGCATACCATAACTAAGATAGAAACTTTAACACCTGCAAAGGACAAAATTATAGAATACGGTCCAAGAGTTATTACTACTAAAGATGTTGTAAAGGAACAAGAAAAAATTCCTTTTGAAACTAAAAGAGTATTTGACTCACGTCTAAAGATGAATGTAGAAGTTGAAAAACAAGAGGGTGTAGAAGGTACTTTAGAGAAGGAATATAAAGTAACTAGATATAACAATATAGAAGGCTACGATGGTCCTGAAGAAATTAGAAATTTAGTAAAAGAAACTATTATTCTAAAGCCAGTAGATAAAATTATTAACTATGGTGCTAAAGTTGAAATAACTGAAGAAGAAGTAATTGAAAACGAAGATATTCCTTTTGAAACTGAAAGAATCCTAGACAAAACTCTAGGACTAAATGAAGAAGTTACTGTACAAGAGGGTAAGGTTGGAAATCTCGCTAAAAAATATAAAGTAACCCACTTTAAAAATATTGAGGGATATGAAGGACCTGAAAATAAAAAAGAGTTTTTAAGTGAAGGAATTACATTAGATCCAACTAAAGAGATTATTCACTATGGTCCTAGAGTTGAAATAACTTCTGAAGATATAGTAGAAACAGAGGAAATTCCTTTTAAAACTATAAGAATTGCAGATCCTACACTAGAGAAAGGATTAGAAAGAGTAACTCAAGTTGGTAAAAACGGAAAATTAGAAAAACATTACACACTCAAAAAATATAAAAACATCGAAGGTTACGAAGGAGAAGAGGAAGAGAAAATATTTGTTAGCGAAAATGTTATAGTTGCACCAGTTAATAAGATTATTCGTTACGGCACCTATATCCATAGTGGTAGTACAATAATCGGTTCTTATTCAAGTGCCTCAATTCCATCTAAAGATAATGTAGTAAAAGAAAGTAAAAACAATAGATTCGATAATGTTGATATCATCAAAATTGATTCTATTGATTATGAATTAATTAAAGTTGGAAAATCTAATAAACAAATATTAGATGTAGCACCAATTATTCAAAATAGTAGAACAATGCTTCCTATGAGATTTATAGCAGAACTTATTGGAGTAAAGGTTGACTATGATGAGGAAAGTAGAACTGCAATCTTTAAGAAAGATAATTTAACTGCTAAAATTCAAATTGACGGAGATGAAATAGTCCTTTCTAATGGCGAAGTTATTAAAATGGATTCTAAGACAGTTATAAAAAACGATAGAATTTTGTTGCCATTAACAAATATATCTAAGCTATTTGGACTTACAAGTGGAAATCTAACAGATGGAGTTGAACAGGATGTTGAATGGAATGAAGCCGATAGAACAGTGCTAATATTTTTCAAATAATATCTCAAGAATAAAAAATCACATATGAATTTTAACCTCAAGAACGACACTTTTGTTTCTTTTCTTGAGGTTTTTTCTATGTAAATATAGAATGGGATGGAAGTACTAGAACTATAACAGTAGTTAAATAACTTTAAAATTTTTGTAAAATACAGAGTATAGAAAAATACAGATATAATAAAAATACTTTTTTATTTAAATGAAGGGGGACCAGGGGAGAAATAACGCAGTTTCTCCCCTTAGGCCCCCCTTCAACCCCCTGTAACCCCTCTCGCTTACTAAATGAAAGCTTTCTCGGCAAAGGCTAAAAATTCCAAACTCGCCTTTCAGGCTCAAACATGGAATTTTTTTAACGCCTTTACCTCGAAAGCAGTGTGGGAAGGAAATATTATTACAATTACAAAATATTATATCTCCAAAAATTTTATACCTGAATAAAAATAGAAACTATTTCCAATTAATAACAATACAGCTACAAAAATATAAATTTTAAAATATACTTTGTTTTTACTCTGGGTAAATATTACTCGACGGCTGGAATTTATTTTATACAAAGAAGGGCTTATGGCAACTTTTAAAACAAGTGATGGCGTTAATATTTTCTATGAGGAAAGAGGAGAAGGTCGCCCAATAGTTTTAATTCATGGTTGGAGTGCAAACCACCAATCTTTTTTACTTGGGCTTGATGGATTAGAAGATAAAAAAATTGTCCTATACGATTTACGTGGACATGGAGAAAGTGATAGAGTTGACTATGGACTTACCATTGAAAGACTTGCAGATGATCTACACGAGTTAATTGAGCACCTTAAACTTGAAAAACCTGCTCTTGTTGGTTGGTCTATGGGTACTACTACAATCCTTGAGTATATTAGAAAGTATGGAGATGAAAATATTTCCGACTTTGTAATTTACGATATGACTCCTAAACTAGTTAACGATTCCTCTTGGGATATGGGTCTATTCCACGGCAAGTACACCTTAGATGACGCTCAAAAGGACTTAACTAAACTAAACTTTAGTATGAATGAATTTATGGAGCACTTTATTACTGTATGCGTTCCTTATCTTGAAGGAGATGCCCTTAAAACTACCCTTGAACTTTCCGCTACTAATACTCCTTTTGTAATGAGCGCTCTATGGCATGGAATGGTTGTTGGTGATTATAGAGATGTTCTTCCAAAAATTTCCGTTCCTACAAAAATCTGTTACGGCGAAAAGAGTACTCTTTACTCTAAGGAGACGGCTGAATATTTAAAGGCAAATATTAAAAATTCTGAGATTATACCTTTTGAAAACTGTACACATTTTCTTGTTGTAGAAAATCCTACAAAATTTAACCAAGTCTTAAAGGATCTATAATTTTTATAAGTGATTAATAATATGGGGAAATAAATGTTGTGTTAATATTCTAAAGCATTAAATTTATTTCCCCGTTTTTTATTGACAGTGTTTTAACTTGGTGCTATAATCACAATAAATTATTTAAGGAGTAATGACATGAAAGAGTTAAAGTATGTATTAAACAACTCCATGAGTTCGTCTTCCTGTGGCATAGAGATGTCACTTTTTTGCATACAAACTTTTACGCATGAACTCTTAATCTAATTTCTGTGAATTTTTGGAGGCCATGGGTCTCCATTTTTTTATGCTTTTTAAGAAAGGTGGTTAATTTTGGATGTAAATTTTATGGCGAGTCATATTCCCGAATATGTCCAGGCTGGAATTCTCACCATGGGTTACGGATTTTTAGGTATTATTCTTTCTATTGTCCTTGGTATTATAGTAGCCCTTGTTGGATATTATAGAGTTCCAATTTTAAAGGAGTTAAGTTCTATTTACATTGAACTTTCAAGAAATACTCCCCTACTTGTGCAGTTATTTCTACTCTACTTTGGACTTCCTAAAATTGGAATTGTACTTAGCTCCTCTGCCTGTGCAATAGTTGGACTTACCTTCCTTGGTGGTTCATATATGGCAGAGAGTATTAGATCGGGCCTTGAATCAGTAGCAGTTAGTCAAGTTGAATCTGCCGAGAGTTTAGGCTTAACTAATACCCAAACTATGAGGTATGTAATTTTGCCCCAAGCTATTACAGTTTCATTTCCGGGAATTCTCGCAAATGTAATCTTTTTAATTAAGGAGACCAGTGTATTTTCTGTAGTTGCCATTGCAGATTTAATGTATGTAGCAAAGGACTTAATTGGACTTTACTACAAGACTGACGAGGCACTTCTTATGCTAGTTATTTCATACCTAATAATACTCTTACCTATTTCAATTATAGGTACCATTATTGAAAGGAGGCTACGCTATGGAACATACGGGGCTTAGAGTTTTAACAATGGGAAATAATTTCCAAAGGTTACTTAACGGACTTTGGGTTACTATTGAAATCTCCATTATCTCCGTACTACTTAGTATAGTTTTAGGAATTTTACTTGGAATGATAATGAGAAGTGAAAATAAAATAGTAAAGGCAATTACCAAGGTCTACTTGGAATTTGTACGAATTATGCCCCAGCTAGTGCTATTATTTATAGTCTACTTTGGATTTACCACCTCCTTTGGATTAAATCTATCAGGTAAAACTGCATCTGTAATAGTATTTACATTTTGGGGAACGGCAGAAATGGGGGATCTTGTTAGAGGAGCACTATCCTCAATTTCCACCCATCAATATGCATCTGCAGCCTCCCTTGGTTTAAATACCATACAGGTTTATAGATACATTGTTATTCCACAGACTCTTAGACGACTTATTCCCCTTGCAATAAATCTTGCAACGAGAATGATTAAAACAACTACCCTAGTAGTTCTAATTGGAGTTGAGGAAGTGTTAAAAGTTGCACAACAGATAATAGAGGCAAATAGATATGAAGTACCAGATGCAGCGTTATGGATCTACCTAGCAATATTTGCACTGTACTTTATAATCTGTTACCCAATTTCAAAGTTGGCACTTAAATTGGAAAAGAGGTGGAATAATTAGTGAAAGATGAGTTGATTTTGGAAATTGTAGATTTAGTAAAGGACTATGGAAAAGGTCCTGTACTAAAGGGAATTTCAATAGATGTTCATAAGACAGAGGTACTTGTAATAATAGGACCTTCTGGATGTGGAAAGAGTACACTACTAAGGTGTATAAATGGTCTGGAGGATATACAGTCGGGAGAAATTTTACTTGAAGGAGATAAAATTAACGGCGAAAAGACAAACTGGTCAAAGGTGCGTCAGAAAATAGGAATGGTTTTTCAAAACTACGAACTATTTCCCCATATGACCATACTAGAAAATATTATACTTGGACCATTAAAGGTACAAAACAGAAAGAGAGAAGAGGTTGTAGAAGCTGCAAAGGCACTTCTAAATAGAGTAGGACTGCTAGATAAAATAGATGCCTACCCAAGGGAACTATCTGGAGGACAAAAACAAAGAGTGGCAATAGTGCGCTCCCTAATAATGAATCCAGATATAATGCTTTTTGACGAAGTAACAGCCGCCCTAGACCCAGAGATGGTACGGGAGGTACTAGATGTAATGTTGGAGCTTGCAAATTCAGGTTCAACTATGCTTATAGTTACCCATGAGATGAATTTTGCAAGGGCAGTAGCAGATAGGGTAATCTTTATGGAAAAAGGCCACATAGTAGAAGAAGGCGATCCAGAGGAATTTTTTACAAACCCTAAAACAGAAAGAGCAAAGGAATTTTTAAATACATTTACCTTTGAAAAAAATAAGAGGAGGAGAGAAAATGAAGAAGTTTAAAATGTTAGCGTTACTATTAGTTGTAGGGTTACTTACAGCTTGTGGAGGAGGAAATCAAACAGCAGAAAGCGGGGATCAAATTTATAGAACCCTAGATGAAATTAAGGAAAGTGGAAAAATTGTAATAGGCGTATTTTCAGATAAAAACCCATTTGGATATGTTGATGAAAATGGAGAGTATCAAGGATACGATATATGGCTAGGAGATAGACTAGCAAAAGATCTAGGAGTAGAGGTAGAATACGTTTCAACAGAAGCAGCAAACAGAGTTAAATTTTTAGAAACAGGTAAGGTAGATTTAATCCTTGCAAACTTTACAGTAACAGATGAGAGAAAAGAGGCAGTAGATTTTGCCCTACCATATATGAAAGTTGCACTAGGAGTAGTATCACCAGACGGAGCGTTAATTACAGATGTAGACCAATTAAATGGCAAGACATTAATTGTAACAAAGGGAACAACTGCTGATACTTACTTTACAAAAAATCACCCAGAGGTGAAATTACAAAAGTACGACCAATATACAGAGACATATAATGCCCTACTAGACGGTAGAGGAGATGCATTCTCAACAGATAATACAGAAGTACTAGCATGGGCGCTACAAAACCCAGGCTTTACAGTTGGAATCGAAAGTCTTGGAGATATAGATACAATTGCACCAGCAGTAACAAAGGGAAATGAAACACTACTAAATTGGGTAAATGAGGAAATAAAAAATCTAGGCAAGGAAAATTTCTTCCACGAAGGATTTGAAAAGACATTAAAACCAGTTTACGGAGATGCAGTAGAAGCAGACGCATTAGTAATCGAAGGCGGAGAATTATAATAAATATTTCTATTTAAAACTATATTCTATTACAAAGCTTAATTTTATTTATACCAATTTGTATTACGGGAGATGTAAGCCTAACTAGATGTAATAATATTCCCATCCCACACAGTTTCCGAGGTAAAGGCGTTAAGAAAATTCCATGTTTGAGCCGAAGGCGAGTTTGGAATTTTTAGCCTTTGCCGAGGAAACTTTCATTTAGTAAGCGAGAGGGGATACAGGGGGATTTTTAAGGGGACCTAAGGGGAGAAACTGCGTTATTTCCCCCCTGGTCCCCCTTAAATTTAATAAATAAAGTATTTTTATAACCTATCAATTACCACTTACTATTCTGCTATTAGCGAATTTAAAAGCACAATCTCTTCCCCATAACCCTCAATTTCATTTGGTGTCTCTAAATAAAATGGTAAGTCCCTTAACCATGGATGGTTTACTATTTTTCTAAAGGTCTCTATTCCTAGAGAGCCTTCTCCAATTTTTTCATGTCTATCCTTTGCGGCGCCTAGTTGATTTTTCGAGTCGTTTAAGTGTATTGCCTTTAGTCTTTCTATTCCTATTATGGAATTGAACTCCTCTAGCACTCCGTCTAAATCATTTACTATATCATACCCCGCTTCAAATACATGGCATGTATCTAAACACACACCCATTTTTTCATCTAGGTCTACTCCGTCTATTATCATCCTTAGTTCTTCAAATCTACTTCCAATTTCTGTTCCCTTGCCTGCCATAGTCTCTAGTAAAAATATTGTAGTCTGATCTTTTCTAAGGATGGTATTTAATAGATTTACTATTTGGTCTACTCCCTTTTCAAGTCCCTGTCCCACATGACTGCCCGGATGAAAATTATAGTAGTTGTTTGGAAAACATTCCATTCTGTTTAAATCGTCTGCCATTGCCATATGGGCAAACTCAACTACATTTTCCTTTGCCGACGCTGGATTTATTGTATAGGGCGCGTGGCCAAGTATCTTTCCAAAATTATTCTTCTCTATTATTTCTAATAGCCCTTCTGCGTCAGATAGTTCTATTTCCTTCGCTCTACCTCCCCTTGGATTTCTTGTAAAAAATTGAAATGTACTTGCTCCAATTTTTAGTGCTTCCAATCCCATTTGTGTAAATCCTCCCGAGGTGGAAAGATGGGGTCCAATTATTAAACTCATATCCCGTTTATTCCTTCTACATATTCTATAAAGGTTTCTAATACCTTAATTCTTGCGTACTTCTTATCATTTCCCTCTACTACTACCCATGGTGCGTAGTGGAAATTTGTCCTTGCTAACATTTCGTTTTGTGCCTTTATATATTCCTCCCACTTGTCCCTGTTTCTCCAGTCCTCATCTATTAGCTTGTACTCCTTTTCTGGATCAGCTTCTCTATCCTTAAACCTTTGTAGTTACTCGTCAGAATCTATGGTAATAAAAAACTTTAGTACAAATCCATTACAGTCTACTAGTTCTCTTTCCATATTGGCAATTTCATCATATGCCCTTTCCCATTCTTCCTCTTTTGCAAAGCCCTCTACTCGCTCTACCATTACTCTTCCGTACCAAGATCTATCAAAGATTACAAAGTTACCTCTATGGGGAAAGTCCCTATAAAATCTCCAAAGGTAGTTGTAGGAATTTTCCCTTTCATTTGGACTTGCAGTAGTTGCTACGTAGGCTATTCTTGGGTCCATAAGTCGAGTTAGTCTTTTTATACTTCTTCCCTTTCCAGCGGCGTCTGTTCCTTCAAAAACTACAGCCCCTGAAATTCCCTTTTGGAACATTCTCTCTACAAGCTCCCCTGCTCTCTCTTGAAGGTCCTCTAGTTTTTTATCGTACTCCTCCTCTGAGATAGTCTTATTTAAATCTACATTCTCAAGAATTTTATAGTCCTTTTTAGTTACAGATACGTCTTTAGATTCTTCCCTCTCTAAAAATTCTTTAATGGCACTTATGGTTTTTACAAGGGCATATTTTGCACCTAGTTTTCTATCCTCCATAATTACTATATTCCATGAGCATTCCCTACTGGATTTTTCAAGTACCTCTGAAAATCTCTCTAGGTACTTATCGTAGTTACTATTCTGTTCCCTATCCTCTTTCGTTACGTAGAGTTTCTTATACTCGTCCTTTAAATAGCCCTCTATATTTTCCTCTTGGGTCTTTTCTTTAATATGGAGGAAGAATTTTATTAGTAGGTTATTATCTGCAAGAAGTGTCTTCTCTACATTGTTAAAGTGTTCTAGAACTTCCTCTACCTTTTTCTCCTTAAACTTTTCTCCCATTACCAGGTAGTGAAAGGGAGCCCTATCATAAAATCCTATATTGCCAAATTTTGGAAGATACTGCCACATTTCGCTAGTTATTGGAAATCTTTCTCCACTATCTTTAAAAATTCTAACGTTAAAATATCTTGGGTCTAGTTCCCGGCTTAGCTCCTTATTTAAATATCCCTTACCAGAACTCTCCCAACCATCTACATAGATTATAGTAGACACTCCTCTATCTAGAAGTTTTCTCTGTAAAACTGCAAGTTCATCTCCCAGTTCTCCAAGTTTTAAATCATCCAGCTTTGAGTAATTTTCTTCAGCATCTTTAAACGAAAAATCTTTTAACATACTACCTCCTTTCAAAAATTACAGGCGTAATATTCTTCTCCCAACCTGGAAATTCCATATCCATGTACTTATAGAGCATAAAATTTCCTATAATTCCAATTATAAGTAGAGCCACTGCTGAAAACCTATAATAATTTTTAAGGCGATCACTATCTGCCACTACCATTTTAAATAGACTACTTACTACAATTACCATGTAGAGAGCTAAAAAAAGTAGTTTACTCTTTGGCAGAAAAATAAAGTAGACCAATACAAAAACTAATGCAAATAAGAAAGTTAGGAATATATACTTCTTACCCAATTTAAAAAATCTATCAGAGTCCTCTTTTAAATCCTCTTTACTTACGCCATACTTAGTCTGTCCAATGGCATCTACTACTACGCTTAACATCGCAATAATAAATAGCACTAATATTATTTTAAACATATTTACCTCATAAAAAAAAGCTGTAGTTTCCTACAGCTTCGGTGTTTTTTAGTTATCCATAAGTTTTTGACCATTAAGTCTAATACCAGGTCCCATAGTTGTCGCAACAGTTACACTCTTTAGGTAACGACCCTTAGCAGCTGCAGGTTTAGCCTTAATAATAGCCTTTGTAATTGTTACAAAGTTTTCCTTTAGCTTTTCAGTACCGAAAGAAACTTTTCCAATAGGTACGTTAATTATAGCAGCCTTGTCAACTCTATACTCAACCTTACCAGCCTTAGTTTCCTGTACAGCTTGAGCAACATCGAAAGTAACAGTTCCTGATTTTGGGTTAGGCATAAGTCCCTTAGGACCAAGTACTCTACCGATTCTACCTACAACACCCATCATATCTGGAGTAGCAATTACAACATCAAATTCAAACCAGTTTTCGTTTTGAATTTTTTCAACATACTCTTCTGCCCCTGCGTATTCAGCTCCTGCGTCAAGAGCCTCTTGTACCTTATCTCCCTTTGCAAGAACTAGAACTCTTACGCTCTTTCCAGTTCCATTAGGAAGTACTACAGTACCTCTTACTTGTTGATCGGCATGTCTTGGATCAACTCCAAGTCTAACTGCAAGTTCTACAGTTTCGTCAAATTTTGCTATTGAAGTTTTTTGTACTAAGTCAAGAGCCTCTTCTACATCGTATAATTTAGTTCTATCAACTAATTTTGCAGCCTCTTGATATTTTTTTCCTCTTTTTGGCATTTTATCCCTCCTTGTGGTTCAAACGGAGTATTCCTCCCACTAATCTTCTACTTCTACACCCATACTTCTTGCTGTACCAGCGATCATAGTTTCAGCCGCTTCAATAGTAGAAGCATTTAAATCTTGCATCTTAGTTTCAGCAATCTCTCTAAGTTGTGCCTTAGATAACTTACCAACCTTCTTCTTATTAGGTTCTCCTGAAGCTGAATTAAGTCCAAGAGCCTTTTTAATAAGAACTGGAACTGGTGGAGTCTTAGTAATAAATGTAAACGAACGATCTTGATACACAGTTAATACAACAGGAATAATAAGACCTGCTTGATCCTGTGTCTTTGCATTAAATTCTTTAGTAAATTGCATAATATTAACACCATGAGGTCCTAATGCAGTACCTACTGGTGGTGCTGGTGTAGCCTTTCCTGCTGGAATTTGTAGTTTCACCATAGCTATGACTTTCTTTGCCATTATATTCCTCCTTGTGGTTTAGCGGGTATTCCCTCCCACTTAAGCTTTAATTATTTGACTAAAATC
>CAYFUL010000001.1:0-55932 GCA_964346375.1 uncultured Peptoniphilaceae bacterium | reverse complement strand
GGGGGCACTACATCCTCCTCCCCCTCTCGCTTACTAAATGAAACTTTTTTCGACAAAGGGTAATACGTTTACAATTTTATAGTTACTAACTTCCCATTTCTCTTATCCCTGTAGGAAAGAACTCCGTCTTTAATATCAATATACTCTATTTCATAATTACCATTTGCCTTTGCTACTACCCTTTGATTTTCGTCATAGACAATAATATTATCCTCAGTTTCAAAAGTTGCAACAACATAGTTTTCAAATCTTTTAAATTGAAATAGAATTGGTCCCCCAATAACTTTATCATCTTGGCTGTACAATAGCTTTTCACTATCTACCCTAGCATCTGGAAAAGCCCTGCCGTAAAATATTTTGCCATTTAAAGCCACCATAGAAACCTTCCCCGGTGCAGGAATTTTTAACTCCTTTAGTAACTCTTCTTCCATATTCATTAGATTTATCCTTTTTATTTGATATGTTAGTAATTCACCTTCTCTAAATGAACCGCTATTTTCATAGACATAGTACAAATAATTTCCATCAATATTTCTAGATGAGGAACGATGACCTCTATCGGTAAATTTTTTTAATACAACAGCCTTTCCATCTACGACTTCAGAAATAACCTCTTCTAATTTTCTCTCATCTCTTCCTATTAGAAATTTTTTTCCAGAAATCTCATAGGATTCCTTGTATTCTATATCGCTATTCTGATAACTATATTCCCATAGCTTTTCCACATTTTCAGGTCTTTGTCCTAAAGGTCTCTTCTTTATTATATCTCCATCTATTACAAGGCCATTCTTATTATCAAAGGAGAAATTTGCATTAACCCTTTGAGAAAAATCCCAAGAGAATGGAAGATATATTATATCCCTAAAAATTAGAATTGGATAATCAGCAGTATCTATAAATTTTTCATCGTTAATTTCAACTTTAATATCAGTGGTAGTGGCAGATAAATTCTTTTTATTCTTAGTAGTACTTTTTTCAGGAAGAAGATATCCAGCAATTTTTTGTTTAGAAATTCTAATAGTTCTCTCATTATTGTTCCAAAATGCATTATATCCAAGGGAAGTTGCTCTATTAAAACTTAGAGGAAAGTAGGTTAGGTTATTATAGAAGATAATTGGATACTTTAAATAATCCTGTTCTTCAACAACTCCATTAATAGTTATTGGAAAACTGGGCATAGTAACCTTAATAGTTTTAGCCTCTACATTTATTCCAAAAAGAAATAAAAATATACAAATCGTTAATCCAAGTATCTTTTTCATAATTTCCTCCTAGTATTTTTAATTCCATTTTATTATCTTGTTGGACATAGTCAATTTTAAATTACCTTAAAATTTTCTGCTACGGACTTTATCCATTGAAATATTGTTTTTATTTTACTAGGGCATTTTTTTAAAACCCAGCTTTCACCTTTAGGGAGTCTGTTATTATTATTGGTGGAGTTTAATTATTTCTTAAAACCAACTATATTGGCATAATTTCTATTTTTTAACTAGGACTATGGTATATTTTTTTTAAAATAATTCAAGGAGTTTATATGGAAAACAGTAGAGTAAATTTTAAAATAAATGGAGCCCAGTTAAAAATTATTGCAATTATTACCATGCTTATAGACCACTTAGCCGCAGGTTACTATGTCTATATGCCTGGGTATAGTTCCTCAACTTATTTAGCAATGAGAACTATTGGTAGAATTGCCTTTCCAATCTTTCTATTTCTTTTAATTGAAGGCTATTTAAAAACTAGGGATGTTAAAAAATACATGACTCGACTTTTTATCTTTGCCCTTGTTTCTGAAGCGCCCTTTGATCTTTTACTTAATGGACATTTCCAAGTAATATACACCAAAATGTCTACTTTGAACTTTTTAGTGCTGTACTTATGTTTTATGCCATTGATAAAATTGACAATAGGCTTTTAAAAATTGTTCCCTTTGTTATTATTGGCGCTATTGCCGAGGTACTAAATTTTGACTACGGTATGTATGGTATAATCGCTGCATTTATTATGTATATGTTTGGTAGTAGCAATAGAGATAGGGCAATAGGAACTGCCATTGGTTTTCTATTTGAAATCACATACCTTACCCCTCTAATTTCTGCTGTACTAATTTATTTTTACAACCACGAAAGGGGAAGACAATCTAAGTACTTTTTCTATGTATTCTATCCTCTCCACCTACTTTTAATTTATTTTTTAAGATTTTCTATTTTAGGGTATTAAAAAATCCGGATTGCTCCGGATTTATTTTTTTCTAAAATCGTTTTCTCTTCGTTGTAGAAGGTATATTTAATTCATCTCTATACTTTGCCACCGTTCTTCTACTTATTTCTATCCCCTCTCTTTGTAACATATCTGTTAATTTTTGATCTGATAGGGGTTTTTTTGGATTTTCTCCTTCGATTATTTCCTTTATTCTCTTTTTAACGACATTTACCGATACTTCGCCCTCTTCTGAGCCTAGTCCTCCTGTAAAAAAGTCCTTTAACTCATATACTCTCCCATTAAATTCTAAATACTTATCTCTAGTAACTCTGCTTACTGTGGATTCACTCATCTCTATATCTTCTGCTACTTCTATTAGCCTCATTGGTACTAGGTCTTTTTTTCCTAGAAAGTATTCTTCCTGTAACTTTGCTATTGAGTATATTACCTTTCTTATTGTTAGTCGCCTTGATTCTATTGCCTCTACTATAAATAGTGCTTTCTTTAGTTTTTCCGATATATATTTTTTAGTGTTTTTATCTGTATTTTCATTTTCTAGTAATGATAAATAGTAGGGGTTTATCTTTAAATTTTCGTATGGATGCTCCTCTATTTCTATTACCAATCTATTATCCTCTACCCTTAAATGGGCATCTGGTTTTATGTAGACTACTTCCCCCGAACCTATACTCATCCCTGGCTTTGGATTTAGCTTTTTTATATTATCACAAGCTATTTGTGCATTGTGTACTGATATTCCCATTTCATTTGCTATTTCCTGTATTTTATTCTCCGCCAATAGGTTTAAGTAGTCCTTTACTATTGTCCTTTCGTTATACTCATTAGGTCCTAGCTGGAGTAGTAGACATTCTCTTAAATCCCTTGCTCCAATGCCCTTGGGTTCAAATTTTCTTTGAACCCATTTTAGCACTGTTAGCACAAGATTAAAGTCCACTTGGTGATTATTTGCTATTTCGTATAGATCTCCCTTAAAATATCCGTCATCGCCTATATTATCCAATACCTCTATACAGATACCTCTATTTTTGTTACAGACATTTTCCTCAATTAGTTGGTATTTTAAATACTCACTTAGGCTAACTTTTTCTGTTACATATTCTTCGTAATTCCTATCCTCTGAGTCCTCGTCATAGCTAGGCTTTTCATAGGTTAAATCCTTACGATAGTTCTTTGCAAATTCTCGTATATCCTCTAAACTCTCTGTCTTTTCTTCTATTGCATCTAGCATTACATTTTCGCTTATCTCTGTTTCCACAAATTGCTTTAGCTCTATTGTATTTAGTTGCAATAGTTGTATCGCCGTTACTAGTTGTGTCGTTAGAACAAGATTTTGGGTCTGTTTTAAATTTAACTTTAACATAATCTCATTCCTTTCATTTTTTTAATATCCCTTTTCTAGTGATATTACATTTAGTAGTTCTTCTCCATTACTTAATCTTCTTAAGTTTTCTAGTGGTGCAATCATCATTCTATAGTTTTGATTTTCTGCTGACCATGAGATATGGGCTGTTATATATACATTTTCCATTTCCCAAAGTGGTGATGACTCTGGAAGTGGCTCTACTTCAAATACATCTAGGCCTGCTCCACGAAGTTTTCCAGATTGAAGTGCCTTTATCATCTCTTCTTCGTCTATAACCTTTCCCCTAGATATATTTACTATTACTGAGCCGTCCTTCATATTCTCTATAAATTCCTTGCCCACTAGATGGTAAGTTTTTTCTGTACTTGGTAGAGTTGATATTACATAGTCCATATCTTTAAGTGCTCCTAGTAATTCATCCTTACTAAATACCTTATCAAAACCCTCTACACTTCTTCCATTGGTATTATAACCATATACTTCTGTATCAAATCCCTTTAGTCTTTTTGCAGTTGCCTTTGCAATTTCTCCAGTTCCTAAAATTAATGCCTTTTTACCTAGTATTTCCCCTGAAGTATTTCTAAAGGCAAATTTTTTATTTTCTTGGTTTCTTAGATTTTCTCTGTCCTTCTTTTCTATGTTTAGTAGGAAGTATAGTACCCATTCTGCTATTGGAGTGTCGTATGCTCCATAGTTATTACATACTTTTATTCCCCTACTTACATATTTTTCTATGTCAATATAATCTACTCCTGTTGTAATAAGGAAAATATACTCTAGGTTCTTAAACTTATCTAAATCTAAACCTATTACTTCTCTTCTACCTATTATTACATTTGCATCGTAGTCCTCTTCCTTTATAGATTCAGAATGGTCATACTTGTGTATGCTAACTGTAAATCCTAATGACTCTATCTCTTTTCTATATTCCTCTTCAAAAATACTTGGTAGTAGAACCTTCATTTTCATCTTCCTCTCTTCTGATTAATATTTTTTGTTTTATCTACAGCAAGTTTAAAACCTGTAGCAAATTTTTCGTCCCCTAGTAGAAATACATCTACCTCATCACTTGAAAGTAATTCAAAAGGATTTCCTGTAACTGCTGCTGTTAAAAATGTTTTCTTCTCCTTTGTTTGAGGGTCTTTATATTCAACAACTAGATGAAGTGAATTTTTATTCTTCACATTCTTAATCTCAGTTCCTATTATTCTTCCCCTAACTCGATTTCCATTTTTCATAAAGTTCTGTACTTTTCCATAAAATTTTTGAGAATTTCTAAATAACCAGTAGCTAAATATTATTAGTACAATAAGCCCAAAAAAATAGAGGTAGGCTTCATTTAGAAACTTATCTCTATTTAGTAAGAATACACTGACTATTACCATTAGATAGATAAAATATAGAACTTTAAGAAATTTTTTGACCTTGGGATTGTACAGGGTGGGAACTTCTTCTAGGTATCTAAAGACAATTTTAGCTTCCCTTTTAGTATCTTTACCCATATTCTCCTCCTAAATAAATTTTACCATAAAGAAACTAAAAGTAGAAGTAGCCAATCTGTGATAAAATGGAACAAGGAGGTCCTATGGAAAATATAAATATACTACCATCAAAGGTATATCTATCCTGGGAAGACGAGTTACAAATTGTAAGGGCAAGTCTTACAATTTCAGACCCATTTTCCATTGCCATAGATATTTTAAATACATCAGAAAATATAGTAACGGGAGTTTACTTTAATATATCCTTTAAAGACGAATTTGGGCAGGAACTATTAAATGGAGTGGAGTTTGAATTTTCAGAAACGGGAATTAATATTTCGCCAAAGAGTATCTACTATGTAAAACAGTTCCCCCTTGACGAAAGATTTACTGAAGCAAGAGGACTTGAGGCAAGAATTACAAAGTACACTACATCAAGTGGAAAGTTAATTACACCAGCTGCCAATAGGGAAAAATTTTATACACTGCCAATAATACCAAGGGAAAAGCACGACAAGATGAAACAGCTTTTAGGAGAGGATATAATTTCCTATGGGGAGAATTTAATAGAAGCATGGCGCTGTGTATGCGGAGCATTAAATGGAAAAGAAGTAGAAAACTGTAAAAACTGTAATAGATCAAAGATATTAGTGCTAAATAATTTAACAGAACCATTAATAAACTCAAAATTAATTAGCACAATGTCAAAGACAGGGGAGTTTGATAAGGAACTAACACACAAAATAACAAAGACCCTTTCCTCACAAATGGCACAGCAAACAGAAAAGGTAAATCTTGCAAGGATCAACGAAAATTACAAAGAGGGAATAAAAAAATTTAACACCTTTTCCATTGGAATACTACTGGTATTAGTAATCCTATCAAGTGTATTTTTATACCAAAGGTTTGGCATAGACTATATAGCGAAGAAAAATATAAAGTCTGTAGAAAATTTTTTAGAAGACGGAGATTACGAAAGGGCATATGAAAAATTAGAGACTTTAGAATTTTCAGATGCAGAGAAAAAAAATGCAAAGCTAAAGGAAATAGAGCAGCTAGTAAAATCAAATAATGCTTATACCGTTGGAATTGAAATGAAGGACAAAAATCCAATAGGAGCAATTTCAAGTTTTAAAGAAGTACTAGAGGAGGACCATAAAAACTATAGAAACGCACAGATACAGATAACAAATCTAGAATTGGATATGTTAAATTTAGCCCAGGAGAAAATAAACGAAGGCTCCTATTTAGAGGCGAAGAGTATATTAACAAGGCTACTAGAAGTACTTCCAGAAAGTGCAAAGGCGACAAATTTAAAACAGAGTATAAGCGAAGAAAATACAGAAACAAGTATTCCACCAGAAGAGGGAGAAGGAGAAACCGTCGACGAGAAGGATAGATCAGAGCTAATGAAAAAGGCAAACGCCCTATTATTTTCCTACCAAAAGATAAAAGTAAAGGGAGGAAATTTACGCATTGGCCCAGGATTAGAGTACAAGGAAATTGCAAAACTATCCCTAAATTCAGACGTATATATCTATGAGGTAAAAATAGAAGAAGATAAACGAATATGGTGTAGAGTAGAGGCAAAAGACTTTGATACAGAAGAGATCTACACAGGCTGGATAAGCCATAAAATACTAGAGGAACAAAAATAAGAACCTGTGGAAATCCGCAGGTTCTTTTTACTATACTAATTCTAAAAAATTTACAACTGGAGACTCGTAAGGGTGTACATAATCGATAATCTTTAGTACCTCTTCCTTATTCTCCTCTAAAATTCCAAACTCCATTTTCATTTCGTTGACTCTTTCAACTTTACCAACTGTTCCTAAAAATGGGTTTGCCCCTTCAAGTGGCCTAAATCTTCCAATTACAGGAGTTGTAGAAAATACGTAGTCGTAATTTTCAAATTCCAATATTCCATTTTCATTTAATTCATTTGCCAATTGAGTTACAAAATCCTCTGGAATAAAAACTTCCACCTTTAAAAATTTCATAAGCCCTCCTTCAATTAACATTAGTAATATCTATTAATAATCCTATTAAATCTATCGTAACCAACTTTTCCAACATCGTACCATATTCCATCTACAGACATAAACTGTCCCTTATTAATTATCTCTATCTTATTAAGACTTCTATCGTAGAGGTTTATAAAAATAACATCGGATTCGTTGGAGATCTCCTCAGTTAGGGCGCTGCCCCTAATTCTTCTAAGTTCCTTGGTAATATTTTTTATATCGCTACTCTCCTTAATGGTTTTTATATCATTGTTGGAAAATTTAATAAGTTCAATATAGGAAATATCTCCTGGCTTTATCTTTACTATGCCACCAATTTCCATAATCATACCAAAGAGACCATATAGTATAAATGCAGCAATAAATAATAAAATAAGTCGACGAAAAAATCTCTTCCTAATTCTCTTTCGTCTCCTCTTTCTCATTCTCTCCTTCATCACACACTAAGCACTCCATTTAAAAATACAAATGCCCTTCCACCAACTTTAACCATGTCGCATTCACTACAGTATTCTGCAGTAAGAGCACTTTGTCTATTTAAGTGAGCCCCTTGTACTACTCTAATCTTATTTGATGAATTAATGCCGTTTTTTACCATATAGTAAAGAGTTGCCCCAGTAGAGGAACCACTTCCACACTCCTCATAAATTCCAATGGAAGGGGAGAAAGTTCTCTGGTTAATAACATTTCCATCATCAGTAGTAAAAACTTGGAAACTCACAATATTATTTTTAATGGAGTACTCTCTCATCTCCTCTTCATTAATTATAATACTCTCAAGAACCTCTAGGCTCTTTACGGGAACGACAATATCATTTAACTTAGTATAGACCTTTTTAGGGTTTAGTTCCTTGTAGGGCAGTCCAATATCATCTGGAGATATATTTAGCATCCTAGCAACAAAATCCCTGTCAATATCCTCTCTAATTTCAAGTTCATCAAGGTACATATATACCTTTTGTACCTGGTAGTCGCTATACTCTAACTCAACCTTAATCTTTCCACAGCCAGTATGCTGAATAATTTCCTTAACTCCATCTTCAATTGGTTTAATATAATTTTGATCAGCTAGTGAGAAAAATGTAGCAATAGTTGCGTGACCGCAAAGGTCTAATTCCTTTTCAGATGTAAAAAATCTAGTCTGATATCTTTCAACATCAAGTCTACTTACAAAAACTGTCTCCGACTGATTTAAGTCCTTGGCAATATTTTGCATAGTTTCGCCACTCATACTTCCATCATTAATTACAACACCAGTTGAATTTCCCTTAAAGGGTTTATTGGAAAAGGCATTTACCAAGTACATTTTATAATCAATTATCATAGATAAGCACCTATTATTAATTCAGTAATCCTTTCTAAATCCTCATCAGTGTAATATTCTATCTCAATTTTTCTAATTTTCCCAGTATTTTTAATCTCAACCTTCGTACCAAAATGTTCCTCTAAATTTCTCTTAGTGCTTTCAATATAGAGGTCCACTCTAGTATTATTATTGGACTTAATTTTCTTATTGGCAGTAGCAACAGAGTCTCCCTTTTTGATAATATCAAGTGCCTTTTTAAGTTGCTCCTGTTCATTTTTAATACCAAGGAGAAGTTTTCCATGGCTTGGGGATAATTTTCCCTCTTCTAAAAAACTTACAACTTGGGGATGAAGTTTTAACATTCTAACAGTATTACCAATGTACTGTCTACTCTTACCAAGGGCTTTGGCAAGTTCAATTTGAGTAATGGAATACTTATCTAGAATATCCTTGTAGCCCCTCGCTTCTTCAATGGGATTTAAATTAACCCTTTGAATATTTTCAATAAGGGAAATTTTATCAGACTCCTCTTCGGAAATATCTTTTATAATAACAGGAACACTATTTAATCCAGCTATTTTAGCAGCCCTATATCTTCTCTCTCCGGCAATAATTTTATATCCATTAAGAGATCTACTTACAATTAGGGGCTGAATAATACCATGTTCTTTAATAGAATCAGAGAGACTTTTTAGTTCCTCTTTATCAAAAATCTTTCTAGCCTGATTTTTATTGGGATGTAGTTCATCAATATTAATCTCTTCAACAGAAGTACTCTCAGAGTTTAAAATCTCCTTTACAATTTCAGCATCCTTTACAAAATTATTAATACCTCTGCCTAAACCCTTCTTCTTAATCACTTTAACTTCCTTTCAAATTCCATTGCAAAGTCCATATATGCCTTTGCTCCTTTACTATTAGCATCGTATTCAAAAATACTCATACCATAACTTGGTGCTTCAGCAAGTCTAACATTTCTAGGTATCATTGTAAGGTAGACCTTGTTCTTAAAAAATCCCTTAACCTCATCAACAACTTGTAGAGATAAATTAGTTCTAGGGTCGTACATACACATTAGTACCCCTTCAATTTCTAGATTCTTGTTGAAATTATCTCGAACAAGTTCAATAGTACTAAAAAGTTGACTAACGCCTTCAAGAGCATAGTACTCACATTGAACAGGAATGATAATACTATCTGAGGCAACTAGAGAAACCATAGAAAGAACACCAAGGGAAGGAGGAGAGTCTATTAAAATATAGTCATAATTTTTTTTAACACTCTCAATTCTATCCTTTAGTAACATCTGCCAATTGCCAGCCTTTGCAAGTTCAATTTCAACTCCTGCGAGATCTGTGCCTGATGGAATTAAGTCCACCTTTGAATTTGTAGTAATAATTTCAATACTATCATCTATTAAAAAGTCGTAGGTATTAAGTTCTAAATCCTTTTCTACACCTAATCCACTTGTGGTATTAGACTGGGGATCCATATCTATTACCAATACTTTTCTTCCTAAGTTGGAAAGAGCAGCGGCTAAATTTACAACGGTAGTAGTTTTTCCTACGCCGCCTTTTTGGTTGAAAAGGGTAATAACTTTTGTCATTCTTCCACCTCTTTAAATCTTTGTAGAATTATTATATCCCATAAAGAAAAAAGATAAAAGACCATGCTCCACGTAGAGCATCTTTAAAAATCTTCTATCCCTTTAAAAATAAAGCCCTTTGTATTTTTAAAAATTTTCAAAAAAATACCGACCTTTCGGTCGGCATGCTCCACGTGGAGCATTACAGTGGATTTTTTTTAGGTTTTCCTCCACCGCGAGGGTACTTACTACTAAGTTCCCCTACTTTTTTTATTAGTATTAAATTTCGTTCAAAGTCATCAATTTTAATCTTCTCTACCTTTACAACTTCCGACTTTAAAATTTTAAGAGCATTTTTTGCGCCTATTAATTCCTCTTCAGCCTTTGGCCCTTTCATTGCTACAAAGTATCCTCCAACTTTTACAAAGCCCATTGAAAATTCAAGGAGTGTTGAAAGTTCTGCTACTGCTCTTGAAGTAACTATTTGAAATGATTCTCTATAATCAATATTTCTTGCAAGTTCTTCTGCACGACCATGGAGAGTTGAAATTCCAATAAGACCTAACTTTTCAATTACTATGTCTAAAAAATTTAGCCTCTTTTTTAGAGAATCCATTAGTGTAATATTAAGTCCTGGCTTATATAACTTCATAGGCATTCCTGGAAATCCTCCTCCAGTTCCAAGGTCCATTACATTTTCATCTCCATTAAAAATATCTAGGAGAAATATTGATAGAGAATCTATAAAGTGTTTTGTGTAGACTTCATCTTCTGAAGTTATTCTCGTTATATTTATCTTTTCGTTCCATTCAAGGAGTAATTCCTTAAAGGTTTCAAAACTCTCATAGTCTATATTTTCATTTAGTCCAAGTTTTACAAGACCATCTCTAAATATTTCCATTATTTCTCCTTAAAGTCTCCAAGTAAATTAGAAGTACATTAATATCCGCAGGACTAACTCCTGTAATACGAGATGCCTGTCCAATACTCTCTGGCTTTATTTTTAATAACTTCTCCCTTGCTTCAAGTCGTAGTCCTTGAATTTTTGAGTAGTCTAAATCCTTAGATAGAGTTTTATTTTCAAGCTTCCTAAACTGATTTATTTGGATGGATTGTTTTTTAATATATCCCTCGTACTTAATTTGTATTTCAACTTGGTCCGTTATATCCTTACGAAGCTCCACTCTATCTGGGTCAAGTACCTTTACAATTTCATAGTTTAACTCTGGCCTTCTAATAAGCTCTGCTAGACTTTGGGAGTTTTTAATTGGAGTTGAACCTAATTTTTCAATAATCCTATTATTTTCTTCAGTAGGGTTAATTTGAATTGACCTTACTCTATTTAATTCCCTCTCTATATTTTCTTTTCGATATAGATATTTTTTGTACTGATCCTCTTTTACAAGGCCTATACTTTTTCCCATTTCCGTTAATCTTAAATCAGCATTATCTTGGCGAAGGGTAAGTCTATATTCTGCCCTTGCCGTCATCATTCTATATGGTTCCTTCGTACCCTTAGTTACTAAATCGTCTATTAGTACCCCAATATATCCTTCTGATCTATTTATTATTAGTGGTTCCTTCTCCTGTACCTTTAGTGCTGCATTTATTCCTGCAATTAAACCTTGGCTTGCGGCTTCTTCGTATCCACTACTTCCATTTATCTGTCCTGCGAAAAATAGTCCATCAATTTCCATATGCTCTAGGCTTCTCTTTAATACCGTTGCATCTATTGCATCGTACTCAATTGCGTAGGCACTTCTCATAAATTCTACATTCTCTAGTCCTTCAATTTCCTTGTATAGTTGTATTTGTACCTCCTCTGGAAGAGATGAACTAACTCCCTGTACATACATCTCCACCGTTGAAAGTCCCTCTGGTTCTATAAATACTTGGTGTTTGTCCTTATCTGAAAATCTTACAACCTTATCTTCAATAGAAGGGCAGTACCTTGGCCCAAGTCCTTCAATATCTCCAAGGTATAGTGCCGATCTATGAAGGTTCTCTCTAATTATTTCGTGACATTTTTCCGTAGTATATGTTAAATAACATACCTCTTGATTTTTATTTAAGTCCTTGTCAAAATTTGAAAACGAAAATGGAACTACTTCACTATCGCCCCTTTGAATTTCCATATTTGAGTAGTCAATTGAATCCCTATGAACTCTTGCAGGAGTACCTGTTTTTAATCTCATAAGGGTAAGTCCAAGACTCTCTAGGTTTTTTGAAAGGTGGTTCGCCGGTTGCATCCCATCTGGGCCGGATTCATAGTGAACCTCTCCCATATAGATCATCCCTCTTAAATAGGTTCCCGTTGCAACTACTACACTTTTCGCCTTGTAAATACCTCCAGTTTTAGTTAGCACGCCAGTAACTCTACCATCTTCTACTAAAATCTCTACAACTTCTGCCTGTCTTAGTTTTAAATTTTCCTCAAGCTCTATTACCTTCTTCATCTCATCGTGGTACCTTCTCTTGTCCGCTTGAACTCTAAGAGAGTGTACCGCAGGTCCTTTAGAGGTATTTAACATACGACTTTGAATAAAAGTCCTGTCGATATTTTTTGCCATCTCTCCACCAAGGGCATCAATTTCCCTTACAAGGTGTCCCTTTCCAGTACCACCAATATTTGGATTACAACTCATGGCAACTATTGAGTCTAAATTCATAGTTAGGATTGCAGTTTTTAATCCCATTCTAGCAGAGGCAAGGCCAGCCTCAGTTCCAGCGTGGCCTGCTCCTATAACTACTACATCTAATTCATCTGCTATATATCTATTCATTTTACTTACCTATACAAAATTCTGAGAACACCCTATCAAGTACATCCTCCCCAACAGATTCGCCTATTATGGACGATAAATTTTCTAGGGCATCATTTATATCAACTTCCACACAATCTAAAAATTCTCCGACTTCTAGGGCCTCTATTGCTAAATTTAAACTGTTACTTGCTTTATTTAACTCCTCAATGTGACGAGTTCTATTAATATATATTTCAGAGTTTGAGTCTAAATTTCCTTCAAAGAAAATTTCAGTTATATACTTCTTTAACTCATCTACTCCAATTCCGTTTATTAGAGATGTTTCAATTACATCCCTTCCAGTTTTTTCCCTTAAAAAATCTCCATCGTAGACCTTTTTAAGATCAGTCTTATTTAAAATACAGATGGAATTTTTTTCTTTTAATAAGTCTACAATACTTTCGTCCTCACTGTTAAATTCCCTTGAACAGTCAAATACACCTATTACAAAATCAGCATCTTCTACTGCAAGAACGGCTCTATCCACTCCAATTTTTTCAACTTCATCATCAGTATCCCTAATGCCAGCTGTGTCCTTAATATTTAATAGTATTCCATCAAGGTCTACAAATTCTTCAATGGTATCCCTAGTAGTACCAGGAATATCTGTAACTATTGCCCTCTCCTCTGAAAGGACTTCATTTAAAAGAGAACTCTTACCCACATTTGGCTTACCAAGAATTACAGTAACTATTCCCTCGCGAATTAATTTACCCCTCTTGGATTTTTTTAGCATATTGTCAATTTCGTCCTTAACGGATTTACAACTCTCTATTAATTCACCATATACTGCATCTACAATATCCTCGTCTGGAAAATCTACATTGGCCACTATTAATGCCATTATCCCCACAAGTTTTTCCCTTGCAGATTTTATCTTACTAGATAATCCACCACTCATTTGGTTAAGTCCTTGATTATATGAGTAGTCTGTTTTTGCATTTATTACATCAATAATTCCCTCTGCCTCAGTTAAATCAAGTCTGCCATTTAAAAATGCCCTCTTGGTAAATTCTCCTCTTTCTGCTGGAGCTGCTCCATTTTTTAGTAGAAGCTCCAATACCTTTCTAACAGATACTATTCCTCCATGGGTATAAATCTCTACCATATCCTCCCTAGTGTAAGTTTTAGGGCCTTTCATTGGAGCTATTAGTACCTCATCTATTAATATGCTACCGTCGTATATATGACCGTAGACCAATTTTCTATTTTCACTATCTATAAGACTACTACCTGATGAAGGTACAAATACCCTATCAGCAAGTTCAATTGCACCAGTTCCACTCATTCTAACTATTCCAATTCCTCCAACACCTGTGGAAGTAGAAATTGCAGCAATTAAATTATCCATAGTCCTCCTTTCACAAGAAAAAATTCATGGGAATATCCCATGAATTAATACTTTCTTTCCTTTTGAATTACAACTCTTCTGTAAGGGTCTCTCCCCTCAGAATGAGTAAGTACTCCATCAAAATCCTGTAGAGCAGAGTGAATTATCTTTCTCTCGTGGGAATTCATAGGCTCAAGTTTTACAGGTCTATTAGTTGTAAGAACCTTATTTGCCATTTTTTCAGCAAGTGAAATAAGAGTCTGTTCTCTCTTTTTTCTATACCCGCTAGAATCCACTATTACTCTAATAAATTTATCGGTGTGTTTATTTACAATCAGACTTAGTAAGTACTGAATGGAATCAAGAGTTACGCCTCTTTTTCCAATAACAATACCAAGTTCCTGTTCATCTCCTAAAATATTTACCCTGTAGGAATTATCCTGTCTGTCAATTTCAAGGTCATATTCTAATTTTAATGCTCCAAGTACATTGTTCATATACTCTACGATTATCTCTTCAAGATCAACATCTACTACTTCTGATTCTAGATTAACTTCTTCTTTAGTTACTACAGTTTGAGATTTATCTTCTTCAGATTTTTCTACTCTATTAAAATTCTTTTCAACTGTAGATTTTTCGTTGCTCTTCTCTGATTCAGGTTCTGAATTAAAAATCTCATCTAGAATATCTCTAGTGTTTTCGATAATAGATACCTTTACAGTTGCCTCCTTTGAACCAATAAATCCAAGGAAGCCTTTGTTTCCTTCGTCTATTACTTCAATTTCAACTTTATCTCTAGTGGTATTTAATTCAATAAGAGCACTATTTACAGCTTCTTCAACAGTTTTACCTGTTACAATTACATAACTCATTTATTCCTCCTCAGCCTCTGTTACATCATTCTTCACAACTTTGTTGGTAATAATTTGTGTTAACAGAGTAAATAAGTTACTTAGTATCCAGTATAGTACAAGTCCTGTCGCCATTCTTCTACCCATAGAAAAAATCATTACAGGCATAATAATATTCATGGTATTTTGCATAGACTTTGTACTTTCGTTTTGCAATCCAGTATTTGCTTGAGCTTTCATCATAATCCATGAGCTTAGATAAGTAGCTACAGCTGCAATAATTGGCAGTATCATTGTAGTATCGGCCTTATCTAAATCACTAATGTAGAAGAAATTCTTATTAATCGATTCAAATAATCCCGGCTCTGGAAAAGCATAGGTTTGTGGTTCTAAGAACACCCTATAAAACGCTAAAAGTACTACAAGCTGGATAATCATTGGTAGACAACCACTAAACATAGAATAATTTGCATCCTTGTAAAGTTGCTGTTGCTTCATAGCTAGAGTTTGTGGGTCGTTTTTGTACTTCTTTTGAAGTTTTTCAATTTCCGGTTGAAGTCTAGCCATTGCCTTTTGATTTTTAGTATTCATAATATTTAGTGGAATGGTTACTAATTTTATGATTAGAGTTGCAATAATAATAGATAGAGCAAAATATGAAATACTTTCTGGCTCTGCTATTGTACTTGCAAGGACATCATATACCATTCGAAACATGCCACCAAAGAGTTTTACTAAAGGTTTCATCTTTCCTCCTAAGGTAAGGGATCATATCCACCACTGTGAAATGGATGGCATTTTAAAATTCTTTTAACGGATAAAAAAGTTCCCTTAAAAAATCCATATTTCTTATAAGCTTGATAGGAATATTCAGAACAGGTTGGTCTAAAACGACAATGGGCTCCAACTAAAATATACTTAGAAATTACCTCTTGGTAAAATCTAATTAATAACATCATTATTTTACTCATTTCCAATTCGCCTTCTTTAATACATGGTAGTATGAACCTCTTAGAGTTTTAAAGTCCACATCTGCTGCAGTTGGTTTTGCAACAATTACCATATCAAATCCCGGTTTTAATTTATCATAGGATTCTAAATATATCTCTCGTAATCTTCTCTTAATTTTATTTCTAGTAACTGCATTTCCCACCTTCTTATTAAGTGAAAAACCACACCTAGTATAACCAAGGTTATTCCTTTTTAAATATAGAGTGAGATTTTTATTTCCCATAATATTTCGCTTCCCATAGACTTTTGAAAAGTCACTGTTCTTTTTTAAATAGATTTTTGTTTTCATTCCATACCTTAAGCAGAAAGTCTCTTTCTACCCTTAGCTCTTCTCGCCTTAATAACAGCTCTTCCAGATCTAGTTCTCATTCTCTTTCTAAATCCATGCTCTCTTTTTCTTGCACGATTTTTTGGTTGGTAAGTTCTCTTCAATTTATTCACTCCTTTCTATAAAAATACTAAAAGTATTATAGGAATTATCCACTCGTCTGTCAAGTTTTTTCATTGAATTATGCCTTTCATCCTGTTGATAACTTGTTACCTATTTGTTAAAATATAGTTAGTAAAAAAATTTTAGATGTGGATATAAAAATAACTTGTGGATAAAGAAGTTATTAACAATCTGTGTATAGAATGTTGATACCTTTTTTATTTTTTCGAATTTTTTAGAAACATACCTGTTTTTTCAGTAGACTTATCCACATTAAACATAGTAGAAAATATTTATCAACAGAATTATTAACAGCTGTTAATAATTTTTGTGTAGAGATTTATTCACAAGGAGGAAAAATGAATAAAGATTTTTCTATTGTATGGAAAGACTTTATGAAATTAGTAAGAGATAATTCCTTCGATGAAACTGCATTTAATACTTGGTACTCCAGATTGGAGTTAATAAATCTTGATACAGAAAATAAAATCTTAAACGTTTCTGTACCAGCAGAATTTATTAAAAACTATCTGACCAATACACCTGCAAAATATAACTTCCTAAAAAATTGTATAAGGGAAGTTGTAAAAGAAGACTATGAAATAAAAATATTTACTAAGGATGAAGCAGGAGATTATAAAAATCACAGAGTAAAAACTGACGAAGTACCTGCTACATTTCACGATGAATCAAGATTAAATCCAAAGTATAATTTTAAAAACTTTATTGTAGGAAGTGGAAATGAATTTGCCCATGCAGCATCTCTTGCAGTGGCAGAAAATTATGAAAATCCAGAAATTGTAAAGAGCAATCCTCTTTTTATCTATGGAGGATCAGGACTGGGCAAGACCCATTTAATGCAAGCCATCGGAAATTATGTAATAGCTAGAGATCCCAGTAAGAGAATACTCTATATTACAAGTGAACAGTTTACTAATGAACTTATTGATTCCATAAAACTAAATAAAAATGAGGCATTTAGAAAAAAATACAGGGAAGTAGATGTACTACTAATAGACGATATTCAATTTATTACTGGAAAAAAAGCTACACAGGATGAGTTTTTTAATACCTTTAATGAACTGAAAAATAACAACAAGCAAATTGTACTTACCTCTGATAAACCCCCCAATAGTATTGACAATATAGAGGAGAGATTAATTACTAGGTTTTCATGGGGAATAGTAGTAGATATTTCTCCACCAGACCTAGAAACTAGAATTGCAATATTAAAAAATAAGTGTGAGGAGGACGGATACGACCTTCCAAACGACATAATAGTCTTTATTGCAGAAAATGCTAGAAATAATATTAGAGAACTTGAAGGAGCACTATCAAAGGTAAAAATATACACCAAATTAATATCTAACGAACTAAGCGTAGAAACTGTTGCAACAATTTTAAAGGACTACTACACAGTTCCAGATAAAAAAATTATTACCTCTAAACTAATTAAAGAGTATATCTCAGATGAATTTAACGTAACAGTATCTGAACTAGACTCTAAGAAAAGGACTAAGGCAATTGCATATCCAAGACAGATTGCAATGTACATTACTAGAGAGCTTACAGAACTAAGTCTACCAAAAATAGGGGAAGAATTTGGAGGAAGAGATCACTCTACAGTTATCCATGCCTATGACAAAATTAAAAAGGATATGGATAATAGTATGGAATTTAAATTAAAGGTTCAAAATATTATCAATCGAATAAAAAAAGGATAATGTGGATATTTTTTCACTTATCCACAATCTATTAAATAGAAATTTTTGGAGTTTTAGTATTTACTATGACTTATTCACATACTAACAACTCCTACTACTAATACTATCTATTTAATACATCCAAGGAGGAATTATGAAATTTAGAATATCAAAAAGAGATATACTAGCACATATTCAAATTGTACAAAAAGCAGTTTCCTCTAGAACTACTAAACAAATACTTGAAGGAATTCTTTTAATAGCAAAGGAAGGTACCCTAACACTTCAAGGAACTGATACAGAAATAAGTATAATTACCAGCGTAAAGTGTGAGGTACTAGAAGAGGGAAGTATAGTTGTAGGATCTAGACTATTTGGAGATATAGTTAGAAAATTACCAGATTCTGTATTAAATGTAAAAGTAACCAATAATATTATGAATATAGTCTGTGAAAATTCTCAGTTTAATATTAGCTGCCAAAGTGGAAATGAATTTCCTCAGATTATGAGAATACCACTTGAAAAATCTGTAACTATGAGTGTATCTTCACTAAAAAACGCCATAAAACAGACAATTTTTGCAGTATCACTAGATGAAACGAGAATAGCCCTTACGGGAGTACTACTAGATATAAAAAATACTCACCTAAATTTTGTAGCACTAGATGGATTTAGAATGAGTCTAAAGACCATGGATATAAAAAGTGAATTTGAAGAGGAATGTATAATTCCAGGAAGAAGTTTAAATGAACTGTATAAAATACTAGATGAGGAAGAAGAAAATCTAACAATATGGGTTAGTGGAAATTCAATAATGGTGGATTTAGGAAGTACACAATTTTTTACAGTACTTCTTACAGAAAAGTACTTCCAATATGAACAGCTAGCAAATATAGACCATTCATTAGTTGTAAATGTAGTAAGGGAAGAAATTCAGTCTTCACTAGAAAGAGCAGGACTACTTGCAAAAGAGGAGAGAACTAATTTAGTAAAACTTTCCATAGAAGGCGGAATAATTGGAATTAGTTCCAACTCTGAAATAGGAGATGTAAATGAAACTGTACTCTGCCAAACTGATGGAAGCAGTTTAAATATAGCATTTAATTCAAAATATATCCTTGATGGAATAAAGAATATTGACGCAGATAAGATAAATATGTATTTTACCGATTCTGTAAATCCATGTATTATCAAAAGTGAAGAGGACGAAGGTTACCTATACCTAGTTCTTCCAGTAAGGATGGTGGGATAATGGAAATTGCAATCGAGGACTATATAAAACTAGACTCTCTACTAAAATATGCAAGCCTAGTACAATCTGGAGGAGAGGCAAAATTTGTAATCTCTGAAGGAATGGTAGAGGTGAATGGAGAAGTAGAGTTAAGACGAGGAAGAAAGATTAGAAAAAATGACAGGGTCAAGTTTTTAGATAATGAGTTGGTAATAATTTAGGTGGTACTTTGAATATTATAGAGCTTGTACTTGAGAATTTTAGAAATTACAAATATGAGGAGCTAAATCCCCATAGTGGTTTAAATGTATTTTATGGAGAAAATGCCAAGGGAAAGACCAATCTTCTTGAAGGAATTTCTATATTAATAAATGGCAGAAGTTTTAGAACTAATAGAGAACCTGAAACAATAAATTTTAACTCACCCTATTTAAATCTCTATGGAGAAGTAAAAATTGACAATATTCTTCATAAGTACAACTACTATATGGACAGAGAGAAAAAGAAAATTACCGTAGATGAAAAACCCCTAAATAGATATAGAGATTTAAAAAAATTAGGGTCGGTAGTGGTATTTACACCAGATGATTTAAATATGATTAAAAATTCTCCAAGTGACAGAAGGAGATTTTTAGACAATTTAATCGAGGGAATTGATCCATACTACCTATACAGTAACAATAGATATAAAAATGTACTTCAAGAGCGAAATAAGCTTCTTAAACAGAGGTACAATAGAGATTTTAATCTTCTTCTCAATATATACAACCTAGAGCTTGTAAAAATCGGGTCCTATATATACAGAGAAAGACTAAAATTTATTAGAGAATTAAATATGCGAGTAAGTGAAATTCACTCATCAATTTCCAAAGAGAGTTTAAATATAACCTACCTAAGTACATTTCCTATAGAACAGGATGAGAAAAAAATTAGGGAGAACTTTTTAAGGGAGTTGGAGAGAAAAAAGGATGAGGAAATTCAAAGGGGATATACTTTAGTTGGACCAACAAGGGATGATTTACGATTTGAACTTTCAGGGAAAAATTTAAGGGAATTTGGCTCCCAGGGACAGATTAGAAGTACAATACTGTCTATAAAATTAGCAGAGTCAAAAATTATAAAAGACAAATCTGGGTACAACCCCATACTTCTTTTAGACGATGTATTTTCAGAACTTGATTTTAATAGAAAAAACTTCTTAATGGAAAGTATAAAGGACCAACAGTGTTTTATAACTACAGTTGAACCAATAGATGAGTTAAGAAGAATATTTAAAGGAAGAGATGCTCGCATTTATAAAATAGATAATGGTATTTCACATGAGGAGAGTGTATGAGAAATAAAGAAAATAGACATTATACTGCAAGTGATATAAAGGTCTTAACAGGACTTGAACCTGTACGAACTAGACCGGGAATGTATATTGGTTCTACTGGAATTAGAGGACTACACCATATGGTATATGAGGTAGTGGATAACTCCATAGACGAAGCCCTTGCAGGTATATGTGATAGTATTATTATAAAGATTTTTAAAGACGGTTCAGTTTCAATAGAGGATAATGGTTCAGGTATTCCTGTGGAAATTCATCCTCAAACTGGAAAGAGTACAGTTGAAACTGTACTTACAATTCTCCACGCAGGGGGAAAATTTAATAACAATGCCTATGAATTTTCAGGAGGATTACATGGAGTAGGTGTTTCAGTAGTAAATGCCCTTTCAAATAGTCTAACTGCCACAGTAAAAAGGGGAGGAAAAAAATATAGACAGTCATTTTCAAAGGGAGTTCCTACAAGTGGACTTGAAGTAATAGGAGAAGTACCAGAAAAGGAAACTGGAACTACTATAGAATTTACTCCAGACGATACAATTTTTGATACAGTGATTTTTGAAACAGAGACACTATCAAATAGATTTAGAGAGATGGCATTTCTAAATAAGGGAGTTAGTCTAAGATTTATAGATGAAAGACATGACTTTGATGAAACGTACCACTACGAGGGAGGAATAAAGTCCTTTGTAGAGTATATTAATAAAAAGAAACAGCCAGTACACGAAGAAATAATATATATGGATGAAGTAAGAGAGGATAGTAGAGTAGAAGCAGCCTTTCAATATACAGATTCCTATTCTGAAAATATACTAACCTTTGCAAATAATATTAACACCATAGACGGAGGAACTCACCTTTCAGGATTTAGATCGGCACTTACAAGGACTATTAACGACTATGGAAGAAAGTACAATATTATTAAGGAGAAGGAAGAAAATCTAACGGGAGAGGACGTTAGGGAAGGACTTACTGGAGTAATATCTGTAAAACTTTCAAATCCACAATTTGAAGGACAGACTAAGGGAAAATTAGGTAACTCTGAAATTAGAGGAATTGTAGATAATGTAATAAGTGAAAAACTATCAGAATTTTTAGAGGAGAATCCAAAAGTTTCAAAGGTCATACTAGATAAGGCACTTTCTGCAAGGAGAGCAAGGGAAGCTGCAAGAAAGGCAAGGGATTTAACTAGAAAGAGATCTCTAATGGACAATATGACTCTTCCAGGAAAGCTAAGAGATTGTCACGAGTCTGATATAAATGTAAATGAACTATTTTTAGTAGAGGGGGACTCTGCGGGAGGTAGTGCTACTACAGGAAGAGATTCAAATATTCAGGCAATACTTCCATTAAAGGGAAAGATAATGAATGTAGAGAAGGCAGGACTGGATTCCATGCTTAACTCAGATGAAATTAAGGCACTTATTACGGCAATAGGTACAGGAATTGATACTAGGGGAACTAAAATAAAGCAGGACTTTAATTTAGATGAACTTAGGTACGGTAAGATAATAATTATGACAGATGCCGACGTAGACGGCGCTCATATTATGACACTACTACTTACATTTTTCTTTAGATATATGAGACCACTAATAGAGGAGGGCCATGTATATGTAGCTCTACCGCCTCTATATGGAATTAAAAGAGGAGAAAAGGTAATTAGGTATTGCTACGATGATGAAGAGCTTTCAAAGGCATTAGACGACCTAGGAAGGGATAAAAATTATCGTATAGCAAGGTACAAGGGACTTGGAGAGATGAACGCAGACCAACTTTGGGATACAACTATGAACCCAGATACTAGAATGTTACTTAGAATCGAAATAGATGATTTTAATTCAGCAGATAGTACTTTCTCAATGTTAATGGGAAGTGATGTTGAGCCAAGGCGAGAATTTATTCAAGAAAATGCTCTATATGTAGAGAACTTAGATGCGTAGGTGATTAAATGAGTGAAGAAAATAAAATAGATAATGAACAGGGCATAGTAGATGTTGGAATAGTTAGGAAGATGAAATCAGCCTACCTTGACTATTCTATGAGTGTAATAGTTTCCCGTGCCCTACCAGATGTAAAAGACGGATTAAAACCAGTACACAGAAGAATTATCTACGGAATGCAAACCCTAGGTATTACACCAGAGAGGGGATATAGAAAATCTGCAACTCTAGTAGGGGAAATTATGGGAAAATTTCACCCCCATGGTGATTTAAGTATTTACGATGCAACAGTTAGACTAGCTCAGAATTTTAATACAAGGTATCCATTAGTAGATGGACAGGGAAACTTTGGTTCAATAGACGGAGACTCTGCAGCGGCAATGCGTTATACAGAAGTTAGAATGGCAAAATTAGCTACGGAAATGCTTAGGGATATAAATAAGAATACTGTAGATATGAAACCTAACTTTGACGAGAGGGAACTAGAACCAGTAGTACTTCCATCAAGATTTCCAAATCTACTTGTAAATGGATCAAGTGGAATTGCAGTAGGTATGGCGACAAATATGGCTCCCCATAATTTAAAGGAGAGTATAGATGGATGTATAGCATATATTGACAATCCAGATATAACCATTGAAGAATTAATGGAGCATATTAAGGCTCCAGATTTTCCAACAGGTGGAATAATTCTTGGTAAGAAGGGAATAGTAGATGCCTATACAACAGGGAGGGGTAAGCTACAACTTCGTGCAAGATGTGATATAGAAGAACAGAAGAATAAAAAGAGAATAGTAGTTTCAGAAATACCTTACCAGGTAAATAAGACCACCTTAATAATGAGAATAGTAGACCTTGTAAAACAGAAGCGAATAGAAGGAATAACCAATATTAGAGATGAGTCCTCAAGAAAGGGAATGAAGATAATAATAGAACTACGAAGAGATGCAAATCCAAAGGTAGTTTTAAATAATCTATACAAACACTCACAGCTACAAGTTACATTTGGTATAATCAATTTGGCACTAGTAGATGGAGCACCAAATATTTTAAATTTAAAGGAATTAATTCACTACTACATCGCTCACCAAAGAGATGTAGTAACTAGAAGGACACAGTTTGATTTAGATAAGGCAGAGGCAAGGGCTCATATTATTGAGGGATTAAAAATTGCCCTAGATAATATTGACAGAATAATAGATATTGTTCGTTCATCAAAGGACGATAATGAAGCAAAGGCAAAATTTACACAGGAATTTGGACTTTCAGAAGTACAAGGTCAGGCAATTCTTGATATGAGAATTAGAAGACTTACAGGACTAGAGAGAGAAAAATTAGATGAAGAGTATAAAAATCTAATAATCCTAATAAAAAAATTAAAGAGTATTCTTGAAAGTAGTTACTTGCTAGACGAAACTATAAAAGAGGAATTAAACGAGATAAAGGAAAAATATTCCGATTTAAGAAAAACAGTAGTACGTCCATCTGAAGGAGAGCTAGAGACAATAGATCTAGTGGAAAAAGAGGACGTAGTTATAACAATAACTAACCAGGGATATATAAAGAGAATGCCAGAGGGAACCTACAAGCCACAAAAACGTGGAGGAACGGGAGTATCTGCCCTTTCAACAAAGGAACAGGATTTTGTAGCAGATCTATTTATAACGTCAACCCACGACAGAATCCTATTCTTTACCAACAAGGGTAAGTGTTTTAGTTTAAAGGCATACGAAATTCCAGAGGGTTCAAGAATATCCAAGGGAACTGCAATAATAAATCTATTGGAATTAGAACCAGAGGAAGTAGTTACAGCAATAATACCAATAGGAAAGACAGGAGAAAATTCATGTCTAACAATGGTAACGAAGAAGGGACTAATAAAGAAAACCCTTTACTCAGAGTTTTTAAATATAAGAAGAACAGGTATAATAGGAATTAAGCTAAGGGAAGATGATGATCTAGTAGGAGTAAGATTAACATCAGGCTCAGATGAAATAATAATGGTAACAAGAAATGGAATGAGCATTAGATTTAACGAATCCGATGTAAACCCAGTGGGAAGAAATTCCATAGGAGTAATAGGAATAACACTAGACGAAGATGACGAAGTAGTATCATTTGATTTGGCATCAGACGATAAATTCCTATTGGTAATTTCAGAAAAGGGCTTTGGAAAAATGACACCTCTAACAGAGTACAGATTACAAAATAGAGGAGGAAAGGGATTAATAACCTATAAACCAAAGGAAAAAACAGGAAAGCTAATTTCAGCAAAGGTACTAGATAATTCAGATGAGGTAATGATGATTACCGAAAATGGAGTACTAATAAGAATAGAAACCAGCGGCATATCAAATATGGGACGAAATACATCAGGAGTAAAACTGATGAATATTAAGGACTCAGAAATAGTAGCCGTAGCAAAATATATTGGAGAATAAAATGGATTTTAAACTGGAATTTGAAGAAAAGAAAGAAAAAATCGAAGTAAAGTTACAGGGCGAGCTGGACATCTACAGTAATGTGGAATTTAAAATGAAAACTATTAAGGAGTACAAGAAGAAAAAATTAGACATACTACTAGACTGTACAGAATTAACCTATATAGATTCAACAGGACTAGGTTCAATAATCTATCTATTAAACGTACTGGGAGAAGATGGCAAAAAAATCTATGTAAGAAATTTAAAGGACAATCTTCGAAAACTATTTAAAATAACAAAATTAGATGAACTATTAATCTTTGAAGGTGAAGAAAATGAATGATAATATAAAATTTCAAATACCTGCAAAGGCTGAATATATATCTACAGTAAGACTTCTAACCTCTTCAATAATGGCAAATTTAAAATTAAATATAGAGGAAATAGAAGATATGAAAATGGCAGTAGCAGAAGCCTGTAATATTGCCATAAAGCTTGATTTAGAAGATACAATTAATATACAATACCTACTAGGAGAAGATGTAAAAGTACAAATCACAGGAGTAGCTCAAGATAAAATAGAAGATGACGAAGAATTATCCATGAGTAAATTAATAATAAACTGTCTAGTAGACGAAGTAGAAAACTGTGATAGTAAAATGGTTATAAAAAAGGTTTTAAGATGAACAAGAATCAATACTATCAGCTTGGTAGAAGTCTATCTAAGGAAGAGAGAAAAGAGCTGTTTTTAGAATATAGTAAAACAAAGGATAGCGAGATTAGAGATATACTAATTGAGGAACATCTATATATAGCAGAAATTCTCTCTAAAAAATATACTGGTAGAGGGATTGATTATGATGATATATTTCAAGTGGCATCAATGGGATTAATATATGCAATAGACAGATATGATATGTCAAAGGGATATGAGTTTTCCAGTTTTGCCACACCTACAATAATAGGAGAGATAAAAAAATACTTTAGAGACAAGGGATGGACAATAAGAGTTCCCCGAAGAATACAAGAGCTTTCAAAAAAGATAAATAACGCAAAAGTCCATCTAGATCAACTTTATCAAAGAACTCCTACCATAGAAGAGATAGCAGAATACTTAGGAGTAACTCAGGAAGAAGTTCTAGAATCCATAGAGGCATCAAAGGTCTACCTTCCACAGTCATTGGATTTAATCTATGATAGTAATGGAGATGATAAGGAAGTAAATTTATCGGATTTAATTGGAAGAAATGAAGTCTACTTCGATAGAATAGAGTTAAATGACTTTATAAAAAAGGCAATGGAAAGTCTAAACGAAGTAGAAAAAACTATACTAATCGACAGATATTTTAATAAGAAGACCCAGGTATCCATATCAAAAAAATTGGATATATCACAGATGACAGTATCGAGAATAGAAAAAAAAGTACTAGAGAAGATGAGAAAGGAAGTAGAAAAAACTATAAATAGTTAGGTGAAAAATGAATAAAAGAAAATATCTAAATAATATAACCAAAATATCCCATGTAGTGGAAGTATTAATCTCAATATTTTTAGTAGTAGGAATAATAATATCATTCCCAGATATAATAAAGTACTACTACAAAATATTAACATCAGACGTAGCACTTTCCTACGAACTATTACAACAATTTTTATCCCATGTACTACTATTGGTAATAGCGGTGGAATTTATAATGCTTATGATCGCCCGTAACGACGCAACAATAATTCACATTATGAGCTTAGTAGTATCTAGAAAAATGCTAGTTTACTCCCACAATATGAAGGATTTAATACTGGGAGTAATAGCAATATTTATACTATTTGCAACGAGAAAGTTCTTTGTAGAATCAAGTATCCTAGATTCAGAACATGAAAATGTATACTCAGCAACCATAACGATAGATGAGTTAAATAAAAAATACAACATGGAAATAGAAGAAAATGAATCTTCATCACTAGGCGCACTTGTATCAAAGCTAATGAAGGAGAAAGGAATACCAGTAGAAGTTGGAGCAATGGTTGACGACGGAAATTACCTCTATGAAATAAAAAAGGGCGCAGGGGGATTAATAGAAACAGTTATGATAGACAGTATAAAATAAAGAAGCTCGGAGTAAATCCGAGCTCTTTTTTTTACTTAACTTCTTCTGAGTTTTCCCAAAGTCCGTGGATATTACAGTAGCTTATTGCGTAAACTACTCCGTTTTTATCTGTCTTTACATTACACTCAACCTTTGGTTTTGTTGTAAGTTCTTCTTCTCCATGTGCAGAGAACTCATATGAACCTACTTCTATTGGGAATTTTGCTCCTTCTGGTTGGAAGAATACTTTTATCCAAGCGATATGATGCTCTAGTGTATTTGGATGTTCTATTTCCTCTCCTACTTCTGCTTTAATACATAGTACTCCTTCACATTTTTCTACATGAAGTACAGGTACGTGCTTTTCGTTTTTCCAATCTCCAGATTGTACAGTTTCAGTTAATCTCATTTATTTTACCCTCCTAATTTTATGTGTTATATTCGTCAATTCCTTATTACCCTAATTTAGATTTATTTACTCAATTTTAGTTGAGAGAAATTATTTTATCCATCCTAAATCTATCCAATGTTGTAAATCTAGGGATGGTTTTTCTTCTGCTCCTAATTTTTTATAGAGGGATTTTTGTAGAAGTTGGCACATTTTAAAGTATGTATATACTTTTAGACTTCGCCTTTTTGGCAGTGGCGCTTTGGAAATTTTTTGTGCTAGGTTTTTTATTTTATACTCTATTTTTTTTCTTCTACTTTCTGTCAATTCTTTCCATACTATTCCTTCCAACAGTCCCACCGATACACTACTTACTTTTGATATGCCCCACCAGTTCATACTATTTACTACGTCTTTTCTCGCTGGTCCATTTACTGGGGAAAGGCTTTGTGTTATTACCACTCCCCTTTTATTTTTCATACTTGGTTCTGGTCTATGTGCCATAAAGTGTACTGCAAAATGATCTAGTAGACTTTTTACATGGCCTGGTGCTCTTAGTACATAGGTTGGGTAGATAAATACTACTATGTCTGAATTTTTTATTGCGCTCCAAATTTTATCCACTTCCTCATTATGAGGACAGTATGCTTCTCCTATATTAAAACAATTTTTACACCTTGTACAATATTTTGGTCCTTGACTTGGTAGGGAGTGCTCTACTACTTCTCCTGTAAAGTTTTCTACAAATATGTCTGCTATTTTATTTGTGGCACCTTTATAATCTGTTCCTCTTATTACTACGCAGTTCATAACTCCTCCTTTTATTTATGTATTTATATTATCCTTAAATTGTAAAATATGTTAGAATACCTCTATGAAAAGAATGGCAAATTTTGACGCCCTTAGAATTTTTATGGCATTTATGGTAGTTGTACTTCATATTTCTGCCGGTCTTTGGAGCGTTTTTGACGTAAGTACAATTGAATTTAAACAGGCTTCTCTTCTAAACAATATGGTTAGAAGTACTGTCCCCATTTTCGTAATGATTAGTGGATATTTTAGTCTTAACAAATCCTTTAATTTTAAGAGGGATTTTAAAAAGGCTCTTCATCTTTTTTCACTATTCGTCTTTTGGTCGGCTTTCTATGCTTTTTTAGGATATGGTGGTGAATTTAGCCTTAGGGGAGTTCTTGAGAGTATTGTAAATGGAAAGTATCACCTTTGGTTTTTACTTAACCTTACTTGGTGTTACCTTCTTACTCCCGTTGCCCATGCCCTTAAAAATTATGAGGACGGTAGATTTTTAAAGTATATTATGGGATTTTTCTTTGTCTTTGGAGTTTTAAAACTTACCATTAGTAATCTTCTAAATATGAGTGAACATTACTTTATTGGTAAATTTTTCAACCACTTTTCCCTGTTTTACTATGCCGATATGCTTAACTACTTTATTTTAGGTTACTATCTTTCTACAATTAAGGTCAATATAAAAAATAGGTACTTAGTCCTTGCCTATATTGCTATGGCAATTATAAATACCTATCTTACTAATTACTATTCAGTTTTAAAATCTAAACCTGTTGGTGAATTTATTGACTACTACAATGTCCTTGTATTTTTTGAATCGGTTATTCTATTTACCATCTTTAAAAATTTAGAGGGCAGTAGTTTTTTAGAGAGAAATGGAAAGTTTTTAGGTACTCTTTCAAATTTAACCTTTGGAGTTTTTCTTCTCCACCCTCTCTACTTGGACATCTTAAATATTGTAGATAATCCTATTCTTAGAAGCTATCCTACTACGGCTCTACTATTTGCCCTTGTAGTTTACTTAGTATGCTCCTGTGTAACTTTTGTAGCATTAAAAATTCCAGTTCTAAAAAAACTCTTTAGGTAGTTTCTTTTAGTACCCTTTCAAAATTTTTATAGGCAATTTTTTCTACAATGGTAGCGCCGAAAGTTTTACTAAGGCTTTCTAACCAATTAGTAATTTCAAAGGGAGTAGGTAGTAGTTCTTCTTCTCCTATTCCGTCAAAATCTGTACCTATGGAAAGTATATCCTCTCCTCCAATATTTAGTATGTGTTTTAAATGAACCTCTAAATTTTGGAGGATATTTTTTTTGTCTACATTCTCCCCTACAAAGGCGGGGCATATATTTAGTCCCATTACTCCACCTTTATTTGCAAGTTTTACTATTAATTCGTCGGGAAAATTTCTCCTGTGGTTACAAATTGCCATTGAATTTGAATGACTTGCAATTACAGGAGCCTTTGAATGATTTAATACGTTCTCTGCTCCCCCAAAGTTTAGATGACTTATATCTATTATGATTTTTTTACTATTTAATTCCTCTACAACTTCCATTCCAAAATCCTTTAGTGGTCTGTTCATAATAGTAGGGTCATCAGAATTTGGATACCCAATTTTATTTTCATTATTCCAAAGTAGGGTTATCATAGAAATTCCCCTACTCTTTAAATAATCTACGTCCTCTAATTTTTCAATTATTCTTCCGTCTTCAATACTTGTAAATATAGAAAGCTTATTGTCCTTTAAATTTTTACTATACTCATTATAATTTCTTGCGTGGGAAATTCTTTCATCTTCTAAAATAGACTTCTCTATTTTTTCCGCTGCAATATTAAAATAATCCCAGTCATTGTATTTTATAAACTCTGGGTGTTCCCTAGATGGCATAAAAATTGCCATATATTGTCCCCTGTTTTTATTTTCTAATAGATCTAAAAAATTTATCTTAGAGGAATTTCCATTGTAAAGGGATCCCTCCCCTATATAGTGCATTACAGTATCTGAGTGTAAATCTATATACATTACCAGTTCCAAACTCCTTTCTTTCCTGTGTTTATATCGTAAAAATACGTCTTGTCTTTAATTATTGTAGGGTTGGTATCAAATTCATGGAGAATATTTTTAACCTTTGCCTTCTGGTTTTCGTACTCCTTCATTTTTGAAATTAGTTCATCTCTATTACTTGGCGCTACCATTTCAACTCTGTCCCTATGGATTATAAAGTGGCTTTCTGGTTGCATTAATCCAAGTCCCGGAATATATCCACGAATTAGTTCTCCATCGGGATACAACACCAGTAGGTTTAAATTATTATAAGTCCTTGATGAAAAATCAATATTTCCAATTTTTACATAGTTATTTTCATCATATCCCCTTCTATAAACCCTATCTCCTACGATTTTATATACATCCTCTCCGTCAATGTAGAGTAGTCCCTTAACTGCGTTATTACTCTTAATGTAGAAACCATCTTTATGAGTAAAGTAAAAGTCTAGATTAAAAATATTGTAGGTCAATGGAAGGTAGATTAGGTTTTTGTAGAAGAGTAGTGGAAATTTTCCCTCTTCATAATTTTCTAAATCAAGTTTTCCAAAATTTGGACTACTTCCCTCAGACTCAATTGGATTTTGATACAGTCCAAAATCTGTAGTTTGAAGTGTAATTTTTTGGCCGGGAGTATATTTTCCAGTAAGTTCTGGTTCATATAGAACAATGTCCCCAGAATTATAGACGAATAGATTTTTTGTGTCCTGATTCCAAAGTGTATCAAGTCCCATTGAGCGAAGTAAAGTGTACTTTAAGGGAACATAGGTAACTCCATTGTAGTTTACCATTGGATATTTTTCCCTAGTGTTGTCGTAGAGTTTTCCATTAATGTAGGTAGAATAGGTTGGAATAGATGCCGTAACTGTTTTGCCGTAGACTGGAGTAGAAATTCCAACTAATAGCACTAAAAATAGCAGTAGTTTTTTCATAATTCCCCCTTTAATTTTAAGACAAGCCTTCTATTTGCATTAGTATCCATAATGCAAAATCTAAAAAATTTTTCGCTAAGTCCATTAAAATTACTACAATCCCTTATAAAAATATGGCTCTTAATTAAATTCTCCCTAAGTTCACCTCCAGTCTTGTCATTTAAAATCTTTACTAGGAAAAAATTTCCCCTACTTGGAAAAATCTTTATGGAATCTATTTGGGATAGCTCCCTTAAAAAATACTCTCTCTCATGCTTTACATGGTCCTCAGTATTTTTAATATACTCTAAGTCATTAAACATAGCTTGGCCTAAAATATCTGCAACAATATTTATACTCCATAGGGGGGTCGTATTTTTTGCATACTCTAAAAAATCATCATCAGATGAAATTCCATACCCAAGTCTAATTCCGGGAGAGGCAAAGAATTTAGAAGTACCTCGCACTACACATAGGTTTTTATTTTCAGTTAAAGGCACAGAGGAATATACCTTAGCTATAAATTCTATATAGGTTTCGTCAAGTAGTACCCTTGAACTACTCTCCTCTAAAATCCTTTTAACTTCTCTAGGTTCTAAAATTGACCCGGTGGGATTATTTGGATTACACATTACAAGAACATCTATTGAATTACTGTTAAGGATGGAGATAATTTCATCAGTGTGGAATGAAAAATCGTCCTCCTCTTTTAAAAAATACTCGTAAATTTCTGCATTATTTTTCTCAAGCTCTCTTCTATATTCGCTGTAAGTTGGAAGAATTAAAAGAGCCTTCCTTGGTTTTAAATACTCAATATACTTTCCAATTACCTCCGTTGCTCCCATGGAGAGAAGAATTTTTTCAGTGCTAGTTTCTAAATATTTACCTATTGATTTTCTAAGGTCTACGTATTCTGGGTCGGGGTAGGTGGAAATATAGTCTAAATTTTTTAGTAGACTCTCCTTTGCCCTTGGACTAATTCCCAGTGGATTAATATTGGAACTAAAGTCCACAATTTCCTTTGGATCTATATCATAAATCTTTGCCAGCTCAAAAATATTTGCACCATGACTAATCTTTTTCATTTTTTCACCTCTTGTAATATAATTATAGCAAAGGAGGGGGCATTATGAACTTTTTTCTAAATGACTACAATGATATAGCTTGCGACAGGGTACTTGAAGCGTTAAGGAATGAAAAAATAAATGGACATATTGGATATGGAGTAGATGAGATTTCAAAAGAGGCGGCAGAATTTATTAAGAGGGATATAAAATGTAAGGACGTAGAAATTCACTTTGTACACGGTGGAACAATGGCAAATATTTTAATACTATCCCATAGAATTAATACATACGAGGGAATTATCTCTGTACATTCTGGCCATATAGAGGGACACGAAACAGGGTCTATTGAAGCCACAGGACATAAGATTCACACAATATACAGTGAGGATGGAAAACTAAGTGGAGAAAAATTAAAGGAAGCCCTAGAGGAATTTGGAGAGGAGTACATGGTAGTCCCTAGGATGGTATATATTTCCAACACTACGGAACTGGGAACTGTATATAATTTAGATGAGGTAAGGGAAATTTATAGAGTATGTAAAGAAAATGGACTTTACCTATATATAGACGGTGCGAGAATGGCAGTTGCCCTTGCAGCATCAAGTATTAATCCAGAAGTTCTACCAGAGATTTGCGACGCTTTTACCCTTGGAGGAACTAAAAACGGTGCAATGTATGGTGAGGCGCTGGTAATTGTAAATGATGAATTAAAAAAGGACTTTAGATTCTATTTAAAACAGAGGGGAGCCATGCTTGCAAAGGGATTTGCCCTTGGTATTCAATTTAGGGAATTATTTAGAGATGGACTCTACTACGAAAATGGAAGAGTTGCCTACGAAATGGGAAGTATTTTAGCAAAGGGTCTTAGGGAAATTGGAGTGGAGTTTGCCTATCCACCAGAGAGTAACCAAGTTTTTATTCTGCTAAGTAAAGATAAGGTAGAGAAGTTAAGGGAAAATAATGCCTTTGAAATTACAGGGCGTATGGGAGAAAAGTTAGTAGTTCGATTTGTAACCAATTATAGAACTACAGAGGACGAGGTAAAAAATCTAATGGAGGATTTAAAATGTCTAATGAATTAAAAAGACTTACCGTAGTAAATGAACCACTAAAGCTCTATTCAATAGAGGGAATATTGTCGGACAACAATATAAACTACGTACTAAAGGATATAGGAAGTGGAGATTATTTAAGAATAATTAGCGGATGGTCATATTTTGGAGTAGAGGTATATGTATCAGAGGAGCAGTTTGAGGAGGCGATGGAGTTATTGGAAGTAATTAGCCCCGGAGAAATAGAAGAGGAATAAAATTAGGACTTTGAAATACCAAAGTCCTTTAAATTTTTTTAAGATACTGTGTTCGTATTTTAATCAATTATATAATAGGCGATATACTATCTCCGACGGGTCGGGCAGGGACGCCCGACCCCTACCGTGGGTTGTGATTTATCGGAATTTATAAAATATCATTAAAAATTTTCGAAGATAATTATTCTGAAAATAGATCTAATTTTCTCTCCATTTGCCGAATTTAAAATAAAGTGCATTGGCAATAAATGTAAGTGTCCATGAAAATGGATATGCCCAATAAATTGTTTTAGGGTCTGGATAAAGTCCCATTGCTATAAATATATACACAACTCTAAATAGACACATAAATACCAATGAAATTACCATTGGTGGTACGGAGTTACCCTTTCCCGTTACAAAGCCTGCAAGTATTTCACTCATTCCAAATACTACATAGAATGGTCCCATAATCATAAGTATTTCTGCTCCAGCTTCTATTACGCTTATATCTGGGTTGAAAATTCCAATAAGTGGTTTTGAAAATACCATAGATAACCCACCTAAAAATCCTCCTGTTACAATTGCAAGGAACATTGAAAATTTAAAGCCCTCTTTAATTCTATGGGTGTTTCCTGCGCCGAAGTTCTGTCCAGAATAAGTTGTAGCTGAAAGTGCAATTGCCTGTATAGCTGTAAAAATAAATCCGTCTATTCTACTACAAGCTGCATTTCCTGCAATTATTGAAGAACCAAATCCATTTATCTCACTTTGAATTAATGTATTACTTATTGAAATTATTACCCCTTGCATTCCTGCAGGAAGTCCAATTTTTAAAATGGACTTTAGTGAATCGGAGTGTAACTTTATTTCTCGTAGTTCCAGTTTAAAAGTTCTATCGGACTTTAATAGATTGTATGTTACCAATACGGCAGAGACTATCTGTGCAATTAATGTAGCAATTCCTGCACCAACTACAGACATTTTAAACATTGCAACAAATACTAAATCAAGTACTACATTGGTAATTGCTGCAACTACTAAAAAGTTAAATGGTCTTTGAGAGTCTCCTACTGAACGAAGTATTCCCGCTCCCATATTGTAAATAAGTAGTGGTACTGATCCAATAAAAGATATTCGCAAATATGCAACAGACTCTGCCATAATTTCATCGGGAGTTCTTATTAGTCTTAGTAACATTGGAGAGAGTATATACCCTACAATACTAAGGGCAATTCCACTTATAATTGCTATTGCATAGGATGTGTGTACTGCTTTTTTTAGTTCCTCTCGATTATCTGCTCCAAATGTTTGTGCAACTATTACCGACGCTCCCGTAGCTATACCCAAAAAAAGACCCAGTAGTAATTGTACTATTGGTCCTGTAACTCCAACGGCAGCCATGGGATTTTTTCCAGCAAATGTACCTACGATTATTAGGTCGGCAGTATTATATAGTTGTTGAAGTAAGTTAGAAAGTAGTAGGGGAATTGTAAATAATATTATCCCCGTCTTAATATCCCCCTGGGATAGATTTATATTTCTGTTAGTTCTTCTTAATAGTTTCATTTTCCTCCGGTATACCTATGTATACTACCTCTATTTCTCCCGGGGCAGTTGAGTATAAAAATCCTACCTTTTCATCGTGAATAGTATAGGTTTTACTTGCTCTTACTACCTCTCCCAGTGCCCTTCCATTACTTGCATCTAGTCCCGATGGTATATCTACACTAATTGTGTAATTTGAATGGGTATTTATCTTTTCAACTACCTCTTTGTAAATTCCCTCTAGTTCCCTAGAAAGTCCTGTACCAAAAATACAGTCTACTGTAATTTCATTTACCTCTAAACTCTCAATTAGTTCATCAATATTTTCATCTGTAATTATTTTAGGTTTTACTCTTAGAGATTTTAGAATTTTTAAATTGAGTTTAAATTCCTCAGTTCCCTTTTTTGGATTTCCTATTATAAAAATCTCAACGTCTTTTCTATTTAGTAGAAGGTGTCTTCCAATTACAAGGCCATCTCCACCATTATTACCTACTCCACAAATTATACAGTAGGAGTTAAAGGTATTAATCCTGTAAAAAATTCCCATTCCTGCATTTTCCATTAGGACGATACCGGGAATATTATAATGTTCTATTGCTCTTTTATCAAGTTCTATCATTTGCTCTTTAGTTACCATTTTAAAAATCCTTTACTTTAGCGAATTAAAATATTATTATATATAAGATAGGGGTGGTAATATGACACTTAGGGATTTAGAAATATTTATAGAAGTTGTCGAAACAAAAAGTATGTCTGAAGCTGCAAAAAATCTAAATATTTCCCAACCAACAGTTAGCCATGCAATTGCCCAAATTGAACGGGAATACAATGTTAAATTATTTAATCGTGTGTCAAAAAAACTCTTTATTACTGACGTAGGGTTAAAATTATTTGACTATGCAAATAATATCACTAGGGATTTTTGCCATATTGTCAGCTTTCTTACCAATATATCTGACGAAAAAATTTTAAATATAGGAGTTTCATCTTCCCTTAATACAGATCTTATACTTAAAATTGTATCAAAGTATGAAGAAGAATTTAAGTACCCTAACTTTAGAATTTTTCAAATTAATCAAAGGGAATTAAAAGAAAGGCTCCTTGAAGGTACAATAGACATTGCCATAAACGACGGTGCCCTTTTAGACAGGGACATCTTTAACGAGAAGATCTGCTCTGTGGACTATGTAGTGTGTAATTTTAATAATGAGTTTACAGAACCAGTGGACCTTGGTGATTTAGTAGATAGAGATATTGCAATAATAGAAACTGAATATATGAGTCCCCTTCATACAGAGATAAAGTCCTATTTAAATGTAAAGTGGACTGTTGAAAGTATGGACTCTCTAATAAATTTAATCCATAAATCTAATGCAGTGGGAATCGTTCCGAAATTATGTGTAGATGAGGGAGTTAATGTATGCTCTCTAAAAAATGGACATAAAACAGAACTCTTCCTTGCATATCATAGAGGTAAACTTTTAAATAAGTATGAGTCTGAATTTGTAAATAGTATTTTCGATTACTATAGTGTAAATACTTCGTCTACCTTGTAAAAAATATTCTTCTTTGAAATTATAGTTACAGAATCTCCAGGAAGTAGAGTTGTACTTGCTATAGGTAGTATAATTTCACCATCTCTTTTTATGGAGATAATTAGTACTCCCTCTGGAAGGTTTAAATCTCTAAGGGATGTATTTATTAAAGGGCTATTAGCAGAAATAATGTAATCTCCTATATATTGATCCTCCTTAATGTGATCCTTCTTTACAATTGCTTCGTAAAGGGATTCATATATAGGAGGATTATTTAGTATCTCTCCCACAAGGTAGGCTGCAATAGACGCCGTACAGAGACTAATTAAATGGGAGAAGGACCCTGTCATTTCCGTTACAAGAAGTATTCCCATAATAGGCGCTCGTACAACAGAGGTAAGAGTTGCCGCCATACCTATAATTATAAAATTAATGTAGTAGGGGTGAATTTCTGCTATATTTGAAAAAATACTAAAGTAAATTGCACCAGTAATTCCTCCACAGACTAGAGTAGGTAAAAAAATTCCACCTTGAATTCCAGTTCCAAAGCATATCCATGTATAGATCATCTTTCCAAAAAGCAGTAGAAGTAAAATATTAATAGGTCTACTATTTTCTGCAAGATTTTCTAAAAGTCCATGTCCTCCAGAAACTAAGTCGTAGAATAAAAATCCAACTACTATTGAAAGACCCATAGTAAATAATAATCTATAAGTAGTCTTAAATTTTCCCATTACACTCTTGGTTTTTACAATGCCAATATTAAAAATAACTCCTATAATTCCACAGACTACTCCTGTAATTAGTACAAGTAGTATTAAATCAATGGGTATAGTTCTACTTACTACAAAGGAAAATGCAGACTCTGTACCTAGTATTTTAAAGGAGAGGAAATTTGCAATTACTGATGCAACTATTGCTGGAAGTAGTACCAGTGGAGAAAAGGACTTGTGAATTTCCTCTAGGGCAAATAGAGTACCAGAGATAGGTGCGTTAAATGCAGCTGAAAGTCCTGCCGATGCTCCTGCTGTAATTATAAAGGGCATTTCCCTTTCAGGTTTTTTTAAAATTTTACCGTAAATTTTTCCTGTTGCTCCTCCAATTTGAATTGAAGGGCCTTCTCTACCAAGACTAAGTCCCATAATTGAACCTAGAGTTCCACCAATGTACTTTGAAATATATGTTTTATGTGGTTCATCGTCTAGTGTTCCTAATACCTCTCCTCTAATTTGTGGAATACCAGATCCTCCAGAGAGGGGTGCCCATTTTAAAAGTTTTGATATAATTATAGAAAAAAATAGCCCCTAAAATTATTAGTATTAATAAATTTTTAGTGGTGAATTTATATAGACTACTCCTATTTGAGTCTATTAGATGAATTATAAAACGGTATAGAATTGAAGACAGTCCAGATATTACTCCTAGAACAATTCCATCGACTACAAGACGAATTTTAAATTTTTTAAAAATATTTTCATGTGAAAATTTCCTATTTGACATTGTAAAAAACCTCCTCATAGTATAATAGCATAAAGGAGCAAATTTTATGGACAGTATTTTTTTAAAGCCTATGGAACTCTCCCATGTCTACTACTTTAGAAATTGGGGGAGGCATAAAAATCCTCTATACCAGGATTATAATTTTAATGCCAAAACTGATGAAGATGTTAAATTTTGGTATAATTTTAAAATAGAGGGAAGTTCTACAATTTATTACACTATTTTTTACAAAAACACTCCCGCAGGATTTATAGACCTAAAGGATATTAATAGAGTTTCAAAATACGCAACCCTTGGAATTGTAATTGACCCAAGTAAATTAGACCAAGGAATTGGAAGTAGTGCAATTGAAAAGATATTTGACGTTGGAAAAGACTTAGGTCTAAATAAAATCTACCTTCAAGTTGCAAGGTATAATAAAAGGGCGATACATGTATATAAAAAACTTGACTTTAAAAAATGTGGAGTTGGTCTTGGAGTAATTAAGGGAAATTTTCCCCTAGAGAGTAATGAGGATATAATAGATTTAAGAGTTTTAAAACTCTACTACATAGATAAGATGGTGAAGAAAATTTGAGTTACTATATTGAAAATAACACAATGGACTTAGGTACAACCTCCATTGAAAATCTTTTTATACAGGACTTTATGCCGGGGGCAGATGGAAATCTTGTAAAGGTATATCTCTACGGGTACAAACTTGCGTCGGAGGGTAGAGCCGTAGACCATAGGGACATTGCAAATCTCCTTGGAATTTTTGAAAGCGACGTAGAGAGGGCATGGACCTATTGGGAGAATATGGGAATAATTGAAAAGGTTCAAAATGAAAATTCCTATGACGTGGTATTTTTATCTATTAGAAGAATTTTAATAGAGAATATTTACAAGGTTTCCACCGTAGAGGAAGAACCCTTTACAGAAATACTAAGCGACCCTGTTTTAGCAGATCTATTTTCAAAGGCGGAGTTCTATATGAGAAGGGAGATCTCCCCTATGAAAAAGAGGGACATTGCATCTTGGATTACCACCTACAATATGACTCCAGAAATTATTATCGAGGCATTTTTCTACTCCTGTGAAATTAGAAATGTATACGACTTAAAATACGTAGAGGGAGTATTAAAAAATTGGGAGGAGAAAAATATTCGTACCAAGGATGAAATTGAAAAGTCCTACAGGGAATACGACCAAGATATTTATAGGTATAGGCGAGTTATGAGAAAGATTGGCCTACAAAATAAACCATTTAACCAGGTGGACCTAAAGATTATTAACTCTTGGTACGACGAGTATAATTTCACAGATGAAATGGTGGACATTGCCCTAGAGAGAGTAAGTTCAATTTCAAACCCAAACTTAAATTACTTTGACAGTATTTTAAAAAATTGGCACTTAAAAAATATTAAAACTCCAGAGGAAATAGTGAGGGATAAAAAACCTACTATTCCAAAAAATGTAAACAAGACTAGATTTCACAACTTTAAGGAGCGAAGTGGCAAATTAACTAACGAGGACTATAGGGAAAGACAGCGAAAGATGATGGAGAATTACTTAGAAGGTGGTGTAGATGAGTCTTAATATACTAAGTATCTATGAAAAAATTAGAGACGAAAATAGTAGAATAGAGGAGAGTAGAAAGAGGGAAGTCTACGAAAAAATTCCAAAAATATTTGAACGGGATATGAGAATAGCAAAAATAGGAGTAGAGGCGGCAAAAAGTTCCCTAGTAGATGAAAATTCTACTGCTACTGCCCTTGAAAATATTGCAGAATTAAAATTGGAGAAGGAAAAATTATTAGTAGAGGAAGGATTTCCTAATGACTATCTAGAATCCATTTATTCCTGTCCAATTTGTAAAGACACGGGTTATGTCGAAGATACAAAAAAATGCTCCTGTATGGTGGGTTTAACCTCCGAGAAGCTATATTCCATATCCAATATGGACTACCAACTTTCAAGAGAGAACTTTGCAAATTTTAACGAGAAGTTATTTAGTGCGACTCCACTAGAGGGAGGAATAAGTCCAAGGGAAAATATACTCTTTATAAAAAAACTATCCCAAAATTTTATAGACAACTTCCACAAAGAAAATGACGAGAATTTACTATTCTATGGTCAGACGGGGCTGGGTAAGACATTTATGATAAACTGTATAGCAAAGGAATTAATGGATAGAAATACATCGGTAGTATACTATACGGCATTTGCACTAATGGATCTATTTAGAAGTATAAAATTTGACAGGGAGAAGGACGAATTAAAGGAACTGCAATTTAATATGGTATACAATGCAGAGCTACTAATAATAGACGATTTAGGAAGTGAAGATCAAAATAACTTTACTATTCCGCAGATATTTAACATAATAAATGAAAGACTAATTACGGGAAAAAAGACAATAATTTCCACAAACCTAACTCCTGAAGAGTTAGATAGAGTTTATACAGAGAGGGTATTCTCAAGGTTAACAAGTAAGTTTAAAATCGTAGAGTTTATAGGTGAGGATTTAAGATATGCGTAAAGGAGAGAATATGAAAATTTCAAAGAGAACAGAGGAGATGACCTACTCCGCAGTACGAAAATTAACGCCCTATGCAGATGCAGCAAAGAAGGCAGGTAAAAAAGTCTACCACTTAAATATTGGAGCGCCAGACGTAGTAACTCCAAGTGCATTTTTTGATGCAATAGGAAATTTTAGCGAGAGGGTACTTCAATATGCACCTTCAAAGGGAATACCAGAGCTACTTTCTGCAACAAGTAAGTACTATAAAAATCTTGGGATAAATATTGATGAAGGGGATATTTACATTACACAGGGTGGAAGCGAGGCACTACTATTTTCCCTATATGCAGTAACTGATTTAGAGGACGAAGTACTAACTTGTAACCCATTTTATTCAAATTATATGAGCTTTATTCAAATGGTAGGGGCAAAACTTACAACCTTTGATACATTTGTAGAAGATGGATATAGACTTCCGGCGAGGGAGAAAATTGAGGAGAAGATAACTCCAAGGACAAAGGCAATACTTTTATCAAATCCATCAAACCCAACGGGAACAGTTTATACTAGAGAAGAAGTGGAATTACTTGCAAGTATAGCAAAGGACAATGGACTATTTATAATTGCCGACGAGGTTTACAGAGAATTTGTATTTGATGGAGAAAAGGTAACTAGCTTTGGAGAAATAGAGGGAATAGAAGAAAATTTACTACTACTGGATTCAATTTCAAAGAGATTTTCAGCATGTGGTGCAAGAATTGGTTCAATAGCTACTAAAAATAAAGAGGTAGCCGATTCTATTAACAAGCTATGTAATGGACGACTTGCCGCTCCAACAGTAGAGCAAGTTGCCGCAGCGGCACTATATGAAATAGATCCAAAGTACTACGAAGAAGTAAGGGAAGAGTATCAAAAGAGAAGGGATACAATCTATAACGAGCTTTCCAAAATAGAGGGAGTAAAGGTATATAAATCAAAGGGAGCATTTTATGTAATGCCTACACTTCCTGTAGATAATACAGAGGATTTTGCAAAGTGGCTATTGGAAGAATTTGATGTAGATGGAGAAACAGTAATGATGGCTCCGGGAGATGGGTTCTACAAGGACAACGACACAGGAAAAAATCAAGTGCGCCTTGCATTTGTACTAAATAGTGAAGATATAATAAAGGCGATGAAAATTTTAGCTGCAGGAATTGAGGCTTACAACCAGAGATAAAAAATCATCATTCCAAAGTGAAGTCAAATTATATAGGTATAATTTTAAACTCACAATTTAAAAAATAATTCATTAAAGATTTTCTAAGATAACTATTTTTATAATAGTAATCATATTCCCAACCCACATTGTTTTCGAGGTAAAGGCGTTAAGAAAATTCCATGTTTGAGCCCGTAGGGCGAGTTTGGAATTTTTAGCCTTTGCCGAGAAAACTTTCATTTAGTGAGCGAGAGGGGTTAGGAGGGGTTGAAGGGGGACCAAAGGGGAGAAACTGCGTTATTTCTCCCCTGGTCCCCCTTCATTTAAATAAACATACTATTTAGTTTGATGTTAGAAATTTTTTGACATTTTTTTTAAAAAAAATATTAACCATCAGTTCCAAATCTTACAACTTTTTGCACCTCTCCAATTACTAATGGAATAGATGATGCAATTAATACTATTATCCAATGACCAATACCAAGTTTTGCAAGGTCAAATAGTGTTTCAAGTTGTGGTACATATAGTACAAGTAGAGTTAGTAAGAATGAAAAAGCAGTTCCCTTTACAAGAGTCATATTTGAAAATGGTCCTATATGGAATAGGGTCCAGTTTAAACTTCTTGCAGAGTAGGATCTTAATAATTCTGCAGTAACTAAAGTTGCAAATGCCATAGTTCTTGAAAGTACAAGTCCATCTCCAGTATCTCCATAGGTTTTTAAACTATAGATATAAACTACAAGAGTGGCAATGGTAATTGCAATAGACTGAATAATTACAGTAATGGATAGTTTTTTATCCAGTATAGGCTCGTTAGGATCCCTTGGTTTTTCGTTCATTATTCCCTCGTCTCCCGGTTCAACTCCAAGGGCAAGGGCAGGGAATGAATCTGTAACAAGGTTTAACCATAGAAGCTGTATAGCTTCAAATGGAACTGGAATATCTATTAGTATTGCAATTAATACTATTAGTACTTCTCCAATGTTACAAGAAAGTAAATAGCCTACAAATTTTTTAATATTGGAGTAGATTACTCTACCCTCTTCAACGGCATTGACAATAGTTGCAAAGTTATCGTCCATTAAAATAACCTCTGCTGTGGATTTTGCAACGTCAGTTCCAGTAATACCCATTGCAATACCAATGTCTGCCTTTTTAATAGCAGGAGCGTCGTTTACACCGTCTCCAGTCATTGCAGCAAGGTGTCCATTTTCTTGAAGGGCAGTTACAATTTGTACCTTAGTCTCTGGAGAAACTCTAGAGAAAACTCTCTTAGTCTTTACAACTTCCCTAAGTTCTTCTGGAGAAAGCTCGTCTAATTCTCTACCGGTAATAGCTTCACTATCATCAGTAGCAATTCCAAGTTCCTTTGCAATAGCAAGGGCAGTTTCTAAATAGTCACCAGTAATCATAATAGGAATAATACCAGCGCTTCTACATTCCTTAATAGCTTCCTTCGCCTCAGGTCTAGCAGGGTCAATCATACCAGTAAGACCGACGAAGATCATATTATTCTCAATATTTTCATAGTCTAAATCACTAGGCATACTCTCATAATCCCTATAGGCATAGGCAAGAACTCTTAGAGCCTCTCTTGCAAATTCAGAGTTTTTAGAGAGAATTTCACTTCTTAAATCATCAGTAAGATCTTTAACTTCACCATCTATTAAAATTCTACTACATCTAGAGAGAATAATATCAGGAGCACCCTTAGTAAGAGATGCAACCTTAGTACCAAAAATATCTTCATGGAAAGTACTCATCATCTTTCGAGATGAGTCAAAGGGAATTTCATTAACTCTCTTAAATTTACTCTTAGTATCTGTAATAGAGTGACCAATTTTTTCAGAAAGGGTAAGAAGAGCTCCTTCAGTAGGGTCCCCAATAATCTTAGACTCATCAGAAATTTCCAGCTTAGCATCGTTAACAAGAGTTGCAATATGACTAAGGACATTAAGCTCCATAAATTCTTCAACCTTATTGGAATTTTCAAGAATCTCTCCCTTAGGATTGTACCCAGTACCAGTAACGGTAAGTTCTCTATCACCAGTAAAGATTTTAGTAACGGTCATCTCATTTTGTGTAAGAGTACCAGTTTTATCAGAACAAATTACAGTAGTAGTACCAAGAGTTTCAACGGCAAGAAGTTTTTTAACAACAGCCTTTCTCTCAGCCATTTTCTTCATACCAATTGAAAGAACAATAGTTACAATAGCAGGAAGTCCCTCGGGAATAGCTGCAACAGCAAGGGAAACAGAGATAAGTAACATCTCCATAAATTCGTGCTTGTAAATAATACCAACCACTAAAACAATGGCACAGATAATAATAACTAAAATACCAAGGGTTTTAGAAAGACCAGCAAGTTTTTTCTGAAGAGGAGTAGGTTCATCTTCAATGGCAGAGATATTTTTAGCAATCTTACCAATTTCAGTATGCTCTCCAGTACTAATAACAACACCAGTACCACGACCATAGGATACGATAGTAGAAGAATAGGCAATATTTTCTCTATCACCAATACCTAAATCCTCGGAATAAACTTCATCAGAATTCTTCTCAACGGGAACAGATTCACCAGTAAGAGAAGATTCATCGATTTTTAAATTTAAAGACTCAACAAGTCTAAGGTCTGCCGGTACAATATCACCAGTTTCCAAAATAACATAGTCCCCGGGAACAATATCCCCAGAGTCAATTTCCATATCCTTGCCGTCACGAATAACCTTAGCAAGGGGAGAACTCATCTTTTCAAGAGCGGCAATAGCCTCTTCAGCCTTACCCTCTTGGTAAATAGAAAGAGCCGCGTTTACAATAACAATAGCCATAATAATAACAGGGTCAGCCTTCTCGCCCATGGCAAAGGAAATAACAGCAGCGGCAATTAAAATTAAAATCATAGGGTCTAAAAATTGATCCTTTAATTTTAAAATAAAGGGCTTTTTCTGTTCCTTTTTTAATTCATTTCTACCATATTTTTCCAGTCTATTAGTAGCTTCAACGACAGAAAGACCAGCTGTCGAAGAGCCTAGTTCCGCGAGGGAATCCTCCGAACTTTTTTTATACCATTCCATTAAAACCTCCTAAAATAAAAAATGACCTTGCTTGAAAACTCAAACAAGGTCTTGCTTCCAACGTAGGTTCTTTGCCGGGATAAACCGTAATGACGACAAAGAAGTATAGCTACTCCCCTTAGAGGATATAATAACATAAAAAAAGATGTATTGAAAGTAAAATAAAAATTAAACTTGACAATAAAAATAAAGAGGCTATTGAAGAATAAAATTCTCAAAATAGAGTTGAGGATAAAAAATATAATCAACAAAATTTCAAAAACACTGTGGATAAAATACTGTGAGTTTAACATTATTCACAGACTTATTAACATTATCCACAGAAAAAAGGAAAAAATGTAAAAATTTACAGAGAGATTACAAATAAGTCAAATATCACAAATCATAAAATTATCCACAAACTTATCCACAAAATGGAATGATTATCAACGAAAATACCCCTTGACAAAAAAATTAGGGACTTTACAAAAATTTCATAATAATTTTAACAGGGTATAATAAATTTTACCTTTAAAAAATTTAGAGGATTAAAATCATTATATGCTAATAAAAAGAATAGGCATTTTATTTTACAACCTATCAAATAAAAAAAACTGCTGAAGTTTTACACCTTCAACAGATTTTTAAAGTCTTATTAAAATCCTCGATATGCTTCTGGACGGAAGAATTTTTCCTCCAGCGCCATATCTATTGTCTTTATTAATTGTTCCCTGTCCTCGTTTAATGTTCCTTTTAGTAGCACATAATTTGAGGCGTGGTTTGATCTAAATACTGTTCCTTCAGAGTCCACGTTTTCTAAGAACTCTCTTATTTCGTATAGTATCTCCTCTGGGGATGGCATTTCAAATTTTCCATTTATATAGTCGTCGTATAACTCTGTTCCCTTTGCCAAGTTCATAGTTAAATATGAAACGTAGTCTGGTTTTGTAATGGTTATTAGGCTTGAAGTATTAATGGCATTTTGTCTCCATTTTTTTCTTCCTCCGAGGCCTGCTATTATCGTTACTGATGTTGTAAAGCCTGCCCTCTTTGCCTTTTCCATACACTTTATATAGTCGTCCCTTGTCATATTTTTACGGACTTCTTTTAGGAGTTCATCATCTCCTGATTCAAATCCTATATACAACATTTCCAGTCCCTTATTTCTTAGTAGGGCTAGCTCTTCATCTGTCTTTCTATTTATATCTGCTGCTGTTGCGTAGGCAGATATTCTCTTTATATTTCTGTAGTTTTCGTTAATAAAGTCTAGTATTTGTACTAAGTAGTCTGTCTTTAATACTAGTGCATCTCCATCAGCAATAAATACCCTCTCCCAGTCTGGATAGTATTCTACCATCTCCTTTAAATCTGCTAGCACGTCTTCTACTTTTCTTATTCTAAATTGTTCGCCCTTGTACATTTCGCAAAATGTACAGTCGTTATTTGAACATCCTATTGTCGCCTGTACTATTAGACTTCTCGCTTCACTAGGGGGTCTGTAAACATTACCGTAGTACTTCATCTAATCACCTTTCTTTAAATGTTTTCCATGTTTCGAAAGTAGATCATCTTTTATTTTCCATAGGTCATAGGATAAATCCACAATATATTCCTGTGGCCTGCTTATTCTCTTATTCTCCTCCCATAGGGAATCTAGCTGATCTTGTACTCTCTGTTTTATGCTGTCTAGTTTTGGTAGTTCATATACCAGCTTACCCTTTTCATATATTCTCTCTAGTAATGGCACTGCTGTAAAATTATTTAGTGTTTTTCTCTTCCATGTATATGTTGGATGGAATATTTCATACTCTTTACTGTGGTCTATTTTTTCGTCATGTAATGTTATTACATCGGCTATTGCTTTTTTAGACTTGTTGTCCATTAACCTGTATATATTTTTAAATCCTGGCGTAGTTATTTTCGTTACATTTTCTGAGATCTTTATTGTTGGTATTACTTCCCCTTCTGGACTTTCTACTCCTGTTAATTTATATACTCCTCCAAATACTGGGTCTGATTTTGAAGTTATTAGTCTCTCTCCTACTCCAAACATATCTACCTTTGCTCCCTGTGCAAATAGATCTTGTATTGTAAATTCGTCTAGGGAGTTTGATGCCATTATCTTTACATCTTCAAATCCTGCCTCATCTAGCATCTTTCTTGCAGCCTTTGAAAGATATGCTATATCTCCTGAGTCTATTCGTATTCCCACTGGTCTATTTCCAGTTGGAACTACTACTTCGTTAAATACCTTTATTGCATTTGGTACTCCTGATTTTAATGTGTCATAGGTGTCTACTAATAGTAAACAGGTTTTTGGATAACACTCTGCGTAGGTTTTAAATGCTTCGTACTCTGTTGGAAACATCTGTACCCATGAGTGTGCCATTGTACCTAGAGCTGGTACGCCAAATATTTTTTCCGCAAGGGTGTTTGCTGTTCCATTACAGCCTCCTATATATGACGCTCTTGCTCCTAAATTTGCTCCTGAATATCCCTGTGCTCTTCGTGACCCAAATTCTGTTACTGGCCTTCCCTGTGCAGCTGTTACTATTCTATTTGCCTTTGTCGCAATCATTGAGGGATAGTTTATTGAAAGTAGTACCATTGTTTCGATTAACTGCGCCTGTATTGCTGGGCCCCTTACTATTATTAATGGTTCTCCCGGAAATGCTATTGTCCCCTCTGGCATTGCCCATATATCACACTCAAATTTAAAGTTCAGTAGATATTCTAAGAACCTTTCGTCAAATATTCCCTTGGTTCTTAAAAAGTCTATATCATCTTGACTAAAGCTTAAATTTTCAAAGTAGCTTATTAATTGTTCTAGTCCTGCAATTATTGCATAGTTTGCTCCGTCTGGTGCAGTTCTATAGAACATATCAAAGTAAACTATTCTATCTCCCATTCCAGATACTAAGTATGCATTTGACATTGCAAATTCATAAAAATCTGCAAGGAGCGCATAGTTATGTTCTTCTCTCCAATCCACTTTCATTTTTATCCTCTCTTCTTTAAAAAAGTACCTTGGTAAAATTATATACTGAATAATTTAAATAAACAAGAAATGCAAAAAAGGAATGAACTTGTTTTCAATCAAATCCATTCCTTTTTAATACCCTGTACAACTAATCCAATGTGACATTTTTGGTTCTATCACTATCTTGTCCTTTCTTTAAATAAATTTCTTATTTACTTCAAATATTCAGTTTTTCTTTGACCTTTGATCTTTAACTAATCTAAGTCTATTTAATTTTCTTCGTTTGATATTTCTATTCGCCCTACCTGGCTTCGCGTAAATTTGAGATTCTTTACTCTAAATTTTAATTTTTCCTTCTCACGAATACTTATTAATTTAAAGCTATCAATTATCGTAAATCTTTTTTTGTCGTGGTTTTCTAATGCAAAATTTAGTATTGATACACTTTTCCTACGTTCTTACTTTTTTCTTTTTCTTTACTATTTATCTTACAATAATCCAACGAAACTCTTATAAATTCCAACGAATCTATGTTAACCGTTTAATATTTCTTTACACATTAAACGAGATAAATATTTTAATTGGATTAGTTGCCAAGGTCTCCAAAGTTTTTCTTTCTTTGGTATTCTTTTTATACCCGTGGTTTTTAATCCTAAACGTTTTCAATCAAATTTTTTCAAAAATTTTTTACATTTTTTTAAAATTGTTTTACAGTGGCTTAATTTTCACATAATTTATATCTCTTTACTCTTATTTTATCTATTAGTTTGTGGTAGAATAGTTCTAATTTGTATGGGGTGATAATTTGATTGAGGTGAAAAATATTGTAAAGGAATATCCTCTTGGGGACAGTTTTTTTAGAGCAGTTGATGATGTTTCCTTTACTGTTAATGACGGTGAAATATTTGGTATTATTGGACTATCTGGCGCTGGAAAATCCACCTTGGTAAGATGTATTAATAGACTTGAAGAACCAGAGAGTGGCGACGTACTAATTGATGGTGTAAGTGTACTTGGTCTTGATAAAAAAGGTCTACTTGAGGAGCGAAAACAGATTGGAATGATCTTTCAGTCCTTTAATCTCTTTGAACAGAAAAATGTCTTTGAAAACATTGCATATCCACTTAGGATTATGAAGATGGATAATAGTGAGATTAAGGCAAGAGTTGAAGAGCTACTTGATTTTATTGACTTAAAGCACAAGAGAAATTCATACCCCAGAGAACTTTCAGGTGGACAAAAACAAAGGGTGGCTATTGCTCGTGCTATTGCTACTAAACCTAAGATACTTCTATCGGACGAAGGTACTAGCGCTCTTGACCCTGCCAATACGAAATCCATCCTTGATCTTTTAAAGAGCATTGTTGAAAAATTTAATATGACTGTAATTATGATTACCCATCAAATGGAAGTTGCAAAGGAAATTTGCGATAGAATTGCTGTAATGGAGAGGGGAAAAATTATTGAAGAAAATACTGTTGAGGAGATTTTCAGAAACCCTAAGGAGAAATTAACTGCCTCCTTTATTTATTCTCTACAGGATAAGGGAGAAAAGGTTCAGGAGGATATTAATAAGGACGATTTTTCTGGAGTTGTTGCTAGACTAACCTATGGGGATAAGGACTATAGCGCTCCAATTTTATCTAGCTGTATTAAAAAATTTGACGTGGACGTAAGTATTCTATCGGGAAATGTAAACAAATTAAATCGTGAGACTGTGGGATATTTAATTATAGAGATTAACGGAGAACAGTCTGAAATTTTTAAGGCAATGGATTATTTGCGAGAACAAGATGTTAGGGTGGAGGTGCTATAATGGAAAGAGTTATTGATATTGTAAGTCCTGCCATTTTAGAGTCTATTTACATGGTATTTATCTCCTCTGCTATCGCTATATTCTTTGGAATGATTCTTGGAATTATACTAACGGTTACAAGACCGGGAGGGCTAGTTGAAAAAAAGACTACTTACTCCGTATTGGACTTTATTATAAATATTATGAGATCTCTGCCATTTATTATACTAATGGTAGTGGTATATCCCCTTACAAAATTAATCGTTGGTAAGGGATACGGTACTAATGCTGCAATAGTACCCTTAGCAATTTCTGCAGCGCCGTTTTTTGCCCGCCTTGTTGAAGGATATTTAACAGAGGTAAATCGTGGAGTAATTGAAGCGGCAAAATCCATGGGTAGTAGTAATGCCCAAATAGTTTTTAAGGTACTAATTCCTGAGGCAATGCCATCAATTATAAATGGAATTACACTGACCATTATAAATTTAATAGGCTACTCTGCAATGGCAGGAACTATTGGAGGAGGAGGTCTAGGAGATGTGGCGATGAGGTATGGTTACCAAAGGCGTGAAAGTAGTATACTTTGGGTGGCGGTACTTGCCATAATCGTAATAGTTCAACTTGTGCAATTTATTGGAAATAAAATTTCAGTAAATATAAATAAAAAATAGGAGGAAAAAAATGAAGAAGAAATTTTCATTATTAGTGCTATCTTTACTATTAGTACTAACAGCTTGTGGCGGAGGAGCAAAAAATAATGCGCCTGCAGCAAATAGTGGAGCAAATAATAAAGCTGCTGAAACCACAGAGGGAAATACTGCAACAGAAAATACTGAAGCAGAAAAAGTTGTAATTGGAGTATCTCCAACACCTCATGGTGAAATTATAGAGGAGCTTATGCCAAAATTTGCTGAAGCTGGAATTGAACTTGAAGTTGTAAACTTTGACGACTATGTTCAACCAAACCTTCAATTAGATTCAGGAGATTTAGACGTAAACTACTTCCAACACAAGCCATACCTAGACTCATTTAACTCTGAGCATGGTACAAAACTTGTAAGCGTAGGAAATGTTCACATTGAACCAATTGGACTTTATTCAAAGAAAATTACATCTCTTGACGAATTAAAGGAGGGAGATGAAATTATTATTCCAAACGATCCATCAAATGGAGCAAGATCACTTCTACTTCTTGAAAAAAATGGAGTAATTAAATTAAAGGACCCAACTGATCCTCTTGCAACGGAAGCAGATATTACAGAAAATCCAAAGAACATTAAATTTGTACCAGTAGAGGCACAAAATATTCCGACAGTTTATGAAGAAGCAGCTGCTGCAGTTATTAACTCTAACTATGCAATTCTTGCAGGACTTGATCCAATTACAGATTCCATTGTAATTGAAGATAAGGAATCTCCATATGCAAATGTAGTTGCAGCTAAAGAAGGCAGAGAAAACGAAGAGAAGATTAAGAAGGTATATGAAATTCTAACTTCTGAAGAAGCAAAGAAATTTATAGAAGAAAAATATAAGGGTGCAGTAGTACCAGCATTTTAAAATATCCCGGGCAACCGGGATTTTTTTTGGAGAATAATATGGAAAATACTTTTATGAAAAGAGCCCTAGAGCTTTCATTAATTGCCTATAAAAACGGAGACATTCCAATAGGATGTGTTGTAGTAAAAGATGGGGAAATTATTGGAGAGGGGTACAATAAAAAAGAGCTACTTAAAAACGCAGTCTACCATGGAGAAATTATTGCCCTATCAGAGGCGGCGAAACATTTAAATTCTTACCACCTTGAGGAATGCGAGGTATATGTAAATTTAGAACCATGTGCAATGTGTATGGGTGCCATGTTAAATTTTCGCATAAAAAAACTCTACATAGGTACAGAAAATCCTCGAATGGGTTGCGCCGGTTCAAACCTTGCTCTACAAAATGTAGATGGATTTAATCATTCCTTCCCTGTGGAATTTGGCATAGAAAAAAAACTCTCCTCCTATATAATTTCAAGATTTTTTAAAAATTTAAGAAGAAAAAAATCCAATATGCTATAATGATTTAATGTATCAGTTATTTTACAATTAATTTATAAATTTAACATACAGGTTGAATATACTACTGGTACTATTAGGAGGTTACTATGAGGTTTTGCTCACTTTCTAGTGGCAGTGACGGTAATTGTGAATTTTTAGAATACGAAAATACTCGAATATTAATAGATGCAGGACTAAGTGGAAAGAAGATAGAAAATCTTTTAAAACAAATTGATGTAGACCCCTCTACTCTCGATGGAATTTTTGTAACCCATGAGCATATTGACCATGCAAAGGGCATTGGCATACTTAGTAGAAGGTATAATTTAAAGGTCTTTTCAAACCACGAGACCTTTGTTGCAATGGCTCCCATGGTAAAAAATATTAGTCCAGAAAATTCCTACTCCTTTGAACTGGGAAGGGGATTTAATTTTAAGGACCTATATATTAAACCCATTGGCATATTTCACGACTGTGAAAGTGGATGTGGCTTTGTAATTTCAGGTAGAGATAAAAAGGTTTCTATACTAACTGATACAGGATATGTAAACTCTGAGATGATGAGTGATATTAATGGATCGGACCTTTATTTTATAGAGGCAAACCACGATAGGGATATGCTACTTAACGGCTCCTACCCATGGTCATTAAAACAGAGGATTGCTTCAAACAGAGGCCATCTTTCAAATGACAATGCAGTGGAAGTACTAGGTAGGGTTTTGGAAAAGAAGAATGAGGTAGTAATACTTTCCCACCTTTCTAAGGACAATAACACCCCTTTAAAAGCTCTAAGATCTGTAAGAGATGGTTTAGGTCAGCTAAATATTTTCGAGGGCATAGACTATTCACTAGAAGTTGCACCAAGGGAAGAAGTATCAAGAATATATAAAGTAGGTGAAGTATGAAGATATTATTGACAAATGACGATGGTTTTCTTGCTCCAGGTATAAGGGAATTAGCTACCCAACTTGAAAAAGAGGGTCACGAATTAACTATTGTTGCACCAGAATATGAAAACTCTGGAAAAAGTCATTCAATTACTTTTTCAGATGATATAATTGTAAAAAAACAGAAGCTTGAAGGAATTAACGCTCCAGTATTTTCCGTACTAGGTACTCCAGCAGACTGTGTAAGAGTTGCGGTGGAAGTAACTGATGGAGATTTTGACTTTGTATTTTCAGGATGTAATTTTGGAGCCAATGCAGGGATAGACGTACTGTATTCCGGTACAGTTTCTGCTGCAATAGAGGCGAGTATTCTAGGATACCCTGCAATTGCAGTAAGTGCAAAGTGGAAGGATGGGGATGTAAATTTTGAAACTGCTTCAAGATTTGCAGTAGAGATTTTTAACCAGGTAAAGGAAGCCTACATTGGAAAGAATATAGTAATAAATATTAATGCTCCAAGGCTTCCCTATGACCAGGTAAAGGGCATTAAGGTTTGTAAAATAGGTGGTACAACTAAGGACTACTACTTTATGAACAAGGACGAAAATTCCACCGAGGCAATTACCTTTGAAATTAAGGGTAAAAGGCAAATTCAAGACGAAATTGGAACTGACAAGTACTATTTACAAGAAGGGTATGTAAGCGTAACGCCACTGATTTACGATTTAACCAACTGTGGATTGATAAGAGAGTTAAAAGAGCATATTAAAGAATAAAAAACAGTAGGGCTGCCTACTGTTTTTTAAATAAAGGTATGATTGGAAATCGCAAATTTGAAGTCTATATAATAGGGTAAGAAAACTATATAGATTTCAAATTGGGACAATTAGATAGTACAATATCTATTGATTTAAGTCAATATAGAAATGTATTTTTTTAAAACATTTGGAGGAAAATTTGGCAAGTTTGTATACACATTATTCATTTGGAAGAGAGCTAGTAGAAAATTTAGTTAGTGATCTAAAAAAATAGTGGAAAAATTTCCAGACTACCATTATTTTGGAAACCAAGGTCCAGATCTATTCTTCTTTAATTTAAAAATGCTGGGAAAAAATAATCCGGGGACGGAAATTCACGATAGGTATGGTTCAGATTTTATAAAAACTGTAGAGGAGACTGTAATAAATTATGGAGAGGGTTCAGAGGTATTCGCCTATTTTTTAGGATGTATTTGCCACTATATACTGGACTCAAATATTCACCCAAGTGTGGATAGAATAGAAACTCCAGACTACACCCACATGGAAATGGAGACGGAGCTAGATAGATATTTTATATATAGGGACAATATTTCCCTAAAGAACCACAATAGGGAGGAAATTATTCCCACAGGAGAGAATTTAAAGAGAACGGTTACAGCACTATATGAAAATTATGAGGATATTGACTATAATATGGTAAAGGACTCTATAAATGGATTTTATTTTGTGGAGAAACTATTAAATAATAAAAGTCCTCTAAAGGAAAAATTTCTACTAGGCGTTTTTAAATTAGCTGGAATGAAAAGCTATATAGGTCAAATTTTAACATCTACCCTAAGAAAAAAGGCGGAGGGCGTAAATAAAATTCTACTAGAGGATTATTACAGAGGATTAAAAATTGCACCAAGACTCACTTTGGAAGTGTATAAATATTTATTTAAGGGAGGAAAAATTCCAGAGGAGTTTAATTTAAATTACAATGGAGTGAAAAATGTATAATTTTACTAAGAGGGTTAATAGAAGAGATATATCTTCAAAATGGCAACTAATGAGAAAGATAAAAAAGGATGTAGATTCATCAATAGTTCCCCTTTCCGTAGCAGATATGGAATTTGAAACTGCTCCAGAAATTGTAGAGGGGTTAAGTAAGTATTTAAGGGAAAATATTTTAGGATATACCATCCCCGGGGAGGACTACCTAGGAGAAGTTATAAGGTGGAATAGAGTTGAGCACGATGTTGAAATAGAAAAAGAGGAAATAGTAACTACTCCAGGAGTTGTAACGGCACTATATAACGCAATAGAAGCAACTACTGAAGTGGGAGATGGAGTAATAATATTTAAGCCAGTGTACTATCCATTTTCCATGGCAATAGAAAATACAGGGCGAAAAATTGTAAACTCACCTCTAATAAATAATAAGGGCTACTATACCATAGACTTTGAAAATTTTGAACACCTTGCATCTTTAAAAGAGAACAAGCTATTAATAATTTCATCTCCCCACAATCCAGTAGGCAGAGTTTGGAAAGTAGATGAACTGGAAAAAATAGTGGAGATTTGTAAAAGGCATAATTTAACCATAGTATGTGATGAAATATGGAATGATATAATTATGCCCGGCTTTACCCACACAAGTATTTTAAAAATTACAGACTATGAAAGAGTAATAGTGTGTACCGCTGCGTCAAAGACATTTAATTTAGCAGGACTTAGTACTTCAAATATTATTATCCCTGACAGGGATTTAAGAAAGAAATTTATTAAAACTCAGGAGAAATTTCACAACGGCGGAGTAAATGCCCTTGGACTTGCAGGAACATACTACGCATATAGAGATGGAGAAAATTGGAAGAATGAAATGATAGAGGTAGTAAAGAAAAATTATGACTGCCTTGTAGAAACTCTATCCCCCTTTAAAGAAATAACAGTAAGTCCACTAGAGGGGACATATCTTTCATGGGTGGATTTAAGGAGTTTAAATCTATCTAAAGAAGATTTGGAACAGAGGATGGTAGATAATAATCTATTTACAGACGAGGGATATATATTTGGCGATGAGGGAGTAGGTTTTGAAAGATTTAATATGGCAATACCAACAGAGGATTGGAAAAAATCCCTTAGTAGGCTAGTTACAGCTATAAATAGTTGAAATTTAAATGTATTTATTGTATCATTTAGGTAATAAAAAGCTATAGGAGGACGAAATGGCTAAAGGAAAATTTGAAAGAAATAAACCCCACGTAAATATAGGAACAATAGGTCACGTAGACCACGGTAAAACAACATTAACCGCAGCAATAACACTAGTATTAAACAAAAGATACGGTGGAGGAGAATTCATAGACTACGCACATATAGACAAGGCACCAGAAGAAAGAGAAAGAGGAATAACAATCTCCACATCACACGTAGAATACGAAACACCAAACCGTCACTACGCACACGTAGACTGTCCAGGCCACGCTGACTACGTAAAGAACATGATAACAGGAGCAG